>JAFGJS010000009.1 GCA_016928995.1 Candidatus Sumerlaeota bacterium
GCCTTGAAAAAACGGGGGGACGGCGGAATTGCATTCAGCAGAGATTGGGATGAGCAAAAGTAGAGTGTATTTTTAAATTGGCTCGATATACAGCAATGTTGGCCGAACTTCGCTTTTGCGAAGCTCTTTGCGTCCAACGTCTCCAGCTAAATGACCAGCTGAATGAGATCATCGATCCCTTCGACGGTCAGCCTCTGCGTCGGATGCCGGATGGCCGGTTTTACAGCGTCGGTCCTGATAAAACCGACCAGCAGGGCAAGATTCTCTACAATCCCAGTCATGGCGCAGACTCAGCCGGCGACATTGTCTCACAATAATGAGAAGAACTTGCTTCGAGGATTACGCTGTTCGGGCTGTTCAGATTTCCGATGTGTAAAATAAAACATCCTGCCGGGAATATCCCGGCAGGATGTTTGTTTCTTCGATAGATCGCCGCCTTCGAGAACTCCGCTGCACCGACAAATTTTAAAAAATCAGGGCAAGCGTTGCGCTCGCCCTGCAAAGGTCATTTTTTTAGTTAGGGGTCGGAGGATAAATCATGGAGTGTTTTTAATCAGGTAGATTTCGCCCGCGCTCGCGAATGGCAAGCCTTGCTGTTCGGAGAGCGAGCGCAGCATCACATAACGGCCCTTGACCGGCGCAAATTCAACCACTGTCGCTTCCAGTCCGTCCGTGAAAGCCCCCTTGGAAGCGGGAGTGTTGAAATGATCCGGGGCGCCGCTGACAAAAAATTCATACTCGGCGATGGTTCCATTCAACTGCCCGTTGGTTCGCGGCTGATATTGAAATCCCTTGATTTCGTACGTCTGACCCAGATCGATCACCAGTTCATGCGGGTGTTCGGGTTGAGCCTCATTCCATTGGGTGTGCCAGGTCGTGTTCGGATCGCCATCGAAGGCATTCATCGCCACATCGCCGTCGTATGTGGATTCGCTGTCCACGCGCACGAGTTTCCAGCCGTCCTTCGCAATGTTGTTCTCCGGCGCCGGGGCTGGTTCGGGCGCAGGAGGCGCCATATCCCATTCTGGATTGGTCATGGCTCCGCCGCCGCCGCCCATGCTTTGCTCCATAACCGTTCCCAGCACGCCGATGATGTCTTGCAAACTTTCGGGATTGAAATCCAGATTGCCGGATAGCCCCTTGCCCACTAACGGCCCGACGATCTTACCGATTTTTTCCGGCTGGATATCGGCGGCCACGTTGACAATCACCATCTCGTCGCCATCCGCAACGATGACCGCGCCGCCTTGAATCGAAGACTCATTTGCTCTGAGCAGCACATTCACATTATCCTCAGGTACTCGAACGATCGTCTGCCAGCCGCCGGAGATCAGTCCGTTGACGAATTTCACCGCGTTGGCCTGGGATTGCTCCACTAATTCATCGGGGATGGAAAAGACGCGCACTTGCACGATCTGCACTTTGGAGGTGTCGACCAAGTCATACACTGATTTCAACACTTCAGCCTGGCTCGCATCTTCGGTTTCGATGTTGTTGATGATCTCCAGCGTCGTGGATTTCATCAACAGCAGCAGCACGGGCGTCAGGTTGACCTCGACTTCCGGATTAATCGCCGGCAGCAATTCATTGCCGTCAATTTGAATGTAGCCGGGATGTTTGGTCACATCGGTTTGTTGCGACTCCTGCGCCGCGCCGGAAAAAGTCAACGTCACTAATAGTGTCGCCGCAAGGAGTTTGCTTGTGATTCTGTTCATGATTGTTCTCCCTCTATCTTGAATTCAAGAACGCATCAAGATGCGATTCTTTTTTGATTCTTGAGCACACAATAATCCGTATCGCCTTTCGTACTGGTGAAAGATCGCCTTCATATAAGATTGTGGATACAGATGTTGGTCTTTTTTAGTTTATTGCATTATTGATGCCGTAAGACCGGCTGTGAACGGCGCCGGTCTGTTTGCTTAATCCAATCCGAGATTTTTTTGCGCGATGCTTTTGATTTCCTGCCAGTCAAGATCGTCATTGCTGATCATGTAGAGCAGTTTGCCCAGTTTGCGTCCGAACTTCTGAACATCGATGTCGCCGTCAAGTTGGAAATGGACCAATTGTCCCTGTTCATATATCACGCCCAGCACTCCCGTGACATGTTGTCCGTCGGATCGGATCATGAGCTCCACATTGCTGTCCGATGCGCGGAACAACGGCGTCCAGCCGGCGCGGCGCAGCTGTTGAATCGCGCGGCCGATTTCCGGCTGAACGCGCCCTTGGTCGCCGTCTGTCTGCAGCACCTTTACCCGCACTGAATGTACGCCATGGTTTTGAAAAATCTCCGCCAACTGAACATCATGGTTTTGCGCCACTGCATTTCCCACTGCGTTCAGCAACGCTTCATTTAAATTCAATTCAGAGATGAGCGGCATGTCTCGCGTGACTCTGGCAAACGGATCATCCTGTTCAGCAGAGCTTGCGGCCGGAACGGCGTTGTCCTGCGTTTCGTTCATCATGGCGCTTCCAGCATCGACGACTGAAGCGGCTGGGGCATCATTTTGCTTGGCTGACGCGATTTTTTTGGACTGCATCGCCGTGCCGATCATCGCCAGCGACAGGATGATCACGATCACGCTGGAGATCAGCCCTGTTGGATTGAAGCGATGCGGATTAGGCACGCCAGCCAGGCGCCGCACGCGTTGCAGCAACGGTCCGTTCGTTGCGGCGATAGCGAGCGAGAAGCCCGCCTCCATCCGCATCTCCTCCAGCCGGGTAAGAGCCAGCGCGTATTCGCGCACGCTGTAACGCTGGCGGATGACGCAATCATCGCAGCAATGCTCCCGCTCTTTGCGGATCACTTTCGACACCCACCACACGGCAGGATGGTAAAACAAGAGCGTCTCAATCAATGTCTGCAGCAGATTCCAGAGGAAATCATACCGGCGGATATGCGCCAGTTCATGCACCAGGATGGCCTCCAGCTGGGCTTGCGGCAATCCGCACAGCGCGCTCGCCGGCAGCAGGATCACCGGCTTGAAAATTCCGATGACCGATGGGCTGTCCACCAGCGCCGATTCCAGCAGCCGCACGGTCCGCTGGACGCCCATTGCATCGCATAACCGGATAAAGATCGAATAGAGGGGTTCGCCAATCGGACGCACCTGCCGGCGCTTCAAACGCGAGATGCTGGCCAACGCGCCGATACGATAAAGCGAAAGCAACATCACGCCCAGGAACCAGGCGTATACGATCATCGGCATAAGCGGCAGAAGCATGCCGCGAAGATTGTGTGTGAAATTATGTAGTGAAATTCCATGGCCGGATTCCGCCGTCATCGTTTGAACGCTCAATGCCTGCGGCGCCGACAGCGCAGCATGGCCGTTGTCCATAGACGGCGTCAGTTCAACGATTGCTTCCGGGGCGAATGCAAAACGCCAGTCGCTGGAATCCGCATGATTCCAGCATACGCAGCAGGTGATCAATGGAAGCGCGGCCATCAGCAGCAACGCCGCCAGCGCTGCCAGATAACGTTTTTGCGCGGATGAATTTCGCAACAGATATAACGCGCATTGCAATCCCGCCGCCACCAACAGTCCTTGCCAGACGAAATGCAGCAGCGTCCACCCCAGGTTGATCACTGCGGAATTGAGCCACACATTGAGACCATTCATGGTTGGATTTCCTTGTCCAATTGATCGATCAACTGGCGAATCTCACGCAGTTCCTCGGCGGATGCTTTGCTCGAAGCCAATGCATTCATCACCAGATTGCAGGTGGAGCCGCCGAACGCCCGGTCCGCCAGATCCGTCAGCAACTGGCGTTGCGTTTTTTCCGCCGGACGGCTGGCTTGATACACATGCGTACGTTGGGACTCGTCGCGAACCAGCAGGCCCTTTTCCGCCATGATCTGCATTAGTTTCAGGGTCGTGGTGTAGCTCTTGGCGCTCGAATCATCCAGCGCCTCATGCACCTGGCGCACCGTGCTGGGGCCTTGTTCCCAAATCGCCTTGAGGATCGCCAATTCCGCATTGGTCGGCCGCGGCAATTTCTCCGCCATCATCATTCAGATCCTTTCGCACAAATATGTTTCACGACAAGTGAGGCTGATGATATACGACGCGCTTCGTAGATGTCAACGAAAAAATTCGTAGATGTCGTTTTTTACGTAACTCTCATGAATGAAAAGGTTTACATAAGACTGCGATGATTCAGCTATTTTTCAGTAAATAATCGCCAATACATGTCTCGAATATTGCATCTTATATTGCAGCATGGTCTGGAAAGCCTATGCAATCAATGCAGTATTCCTCCATTATTTCAGGAAAAATGCCATAAATATTATGAATTTTGCATCATATATTACAGATGGTTTGAAGTCGTGTGCAATCACGAAGCATTCCTCCATTGTTTCTTAGGTTGCAATCCCAGCTGGCCTCGGCACGCGTCAAGGACGCTGTTGAGCCCGGTATGGGATTTTTTTTTAATCAATACCCCTTGTTTTTCCGTTAAAAATGATGCTGGATAAAACAAGCAATAATGATAAGGAATCAATCCACAATGCATAACACTGAGATTATTCCGGTTCTGATTTTCATACTTTTGGGCGCGACAATCGCCTTCAGCAGCGCAAACGCCATCGAAGTCTTCGATAGGGCGAAATCAGGCGCTTTCCCAATTGCCTCCGCCACGCCCACGGACATCATCGTGGACCGGAACGATGCAAAGGTCGTCGAAATTTCGGCCAATTTGTTCGCCGAAGATGTCAAGCGGGTGACCGGTCAAAAGCCAAACGTCCGGGATGACATGCCATCATTGGCGGACAATATTATCGTCATCGGCACAATCGGCAAAAACAGCGTCATCGACACGCTGATCCACACGAAAAAACTCGATGTATCCACAATCCAGAACCAGTGGGAGTCATTTACGATTGCCGTCGTGGAGAGACCGGTCAAAGGCGTCGGCAAAGCGCTCATCATCGCCGGCAGCGACCGCCGGGGAACGGCCTATGGCGTGTTCACCATTTCCGAGGCGATCGGCGTTTCGCCCTGGTATTACTGGGCTGATGTGCCGACGCGTAAAATGAACCAGATTCACATCAGTTTCAAAACGATCGTGCAAGGTCCGCCGTCGGTGAAGTACCGCGGCATTTTCATCAACGACGAAGACTGGGGCCTTCAGCCCTGGGCGGCCCGCCATCTCGACACGAACATCAAGGACCTGGGGCCCAACACCTACGCGAAAATCTTCGAACTGCTCCTTAGGCTCAAAGCGAATTACATCTGGCCTGGCATGCACCCCTGCACGCAGGCGTTCAACATCTATCCGGAAAATAAAATCGTCGCCGACAATTACGCGATTGTGATGGGCTCCTCGCATTGCGAACCGATGCTCCGCAATAATGTCACCGAGTGGGACAAGGCGGCGATGGGCGAATGGGACTACGAGACGAACAAAGAAAAAATCTATCAATACTGGGAAGATCGCATCAAGAGCAACGGGCAATATGAAAATGTCTACACCGTCGGCATGCGCGGAATCCATGATTCCGGCATTCCCGGCGGAGGCTCCGACCTGGAAAAAAGGGCGCGGCTTGAACGGATCATCGACGATCAGCGCAAGATTCTATCCAAGTACGGTAACAGCGATCCATCGCAAACGCCGCAGCTCTTCTGTCCCTATAAGGAAGTGCTGCGCATCTATCAACTCGGCCTTAACCTTCCGGATGACGTGACGATCATCTGGCCGGATGACAATCATGGTTATATCCGCAACCTGTCAACGCCCGCGGAGCGTCAGCGCTCCGGGAGCTCCGGCATTTATTATCACCTTTCCTACTGGGGAAGGCCGCAAGACTATCTCTGGATCAGCTCCACGTCTCTCGCCAGGATTTCCTATGAAATGAGCAAAGCCTATGCCTATGGCGCAGACCGGCTTTGGATCTTCAATGTCGGCGACATCAAGCCTACCGAGCTGGAGATGGAGTTCGCGCTGCGGCTGGCTTACGACATCGACAGCTGGCCCGTTGAACGGGCGATGGATTTCATCGAGCAATGGCAGGCCGGAAACTTTGGCGATCAATACGCCAGGGACATCGCCGAAATTCAGAAAGTCTATTATCGCCTCGCGCAAGAAGCCAGGCCCGAGCATATCGACCGCGTTCCGTTTTCGGAGCAAGAGCAAAACCGCCGCCTTGCGGAATATCAGGCGATCACGGACAGGGCGGAAGAAATCCATGCGCAGCTGCCGCCAGAATATCGCGATGCTTTTTTTCAGCTCGTTCTCTATCCAGTCAAAGCCGCCGATCTGATGAACCAGAAACAAACCTACGCCCAACAAGGCCAAGCGGATCTCGCCATCAAAGCGTACGACGAGATTCAGCACATCACCCGCCGTTACAACAAGGAAATCGCCGGTGGAAAATGGGACGGCATCATGGACGCCAGCCCAAGAAAACTCAAAGTGTTCAACCGGCCGGATGACGCGAATCGTGGAACGAGCGCCGACGCGAATTATATGAACAAGCTTGATTTCATGCAGGCGGATTACGTTGCGCCGATGCAGTTGAGGGAGACTTTAATCGTCGCCACTGCAGAAACCCGGCAAACCGAAGAAAGCGGCGGGAAGGCGACATTTGTTTTTAACGAAGCCGAACCGCGCAACGCCGATCTTTATTTTCTCGCTCAGTGCTTCGATGACAATCACGACTCATGGTTCGTGGAATTGAATGATCAAAAAGTCGTGAGCAACGACCAGCCCACCGGCGCCCGCTTCCAATGGCTGAAAGTGATGAACGTCGAGCTTAAACAGGGGCGCAATGAACTGACCATCGCCCAGCGCGAACCGGGAACCGTGATCAAACAAATCGTGCTGGTGAATGCCGGAAACGTTCCGCAGCTCGATGCATCTCCCGCAACCGTCATACCCGCCGCCGAATACTCCGAGTTCAAAGACACTGCGTCCAGCAAATGGCAGAAGGTCGAAGGGCTTGGGCTGGAAAAGCACGCCATGATCCTGCTGCCCTATGCCGCTGGCAGCATCAGCGCAAACGATATCGCCTCGGCGCCGTCAATCACCTACTCGTTCGAAGCAGTCTCCGCGCAGTGCGAGATTGAGGCCAGGTTCCTCCCAACGCATCAAATCAACGACGGCATGCAGCTGCGCTACGCGATCAGCGTGGACGATGGACCCGCGCAAATCCGCAACATCAACGCGCCGGAATCCTCTTCAACCTGGTCGCAAAATGTTCTGCAAGGATTTTCCAGCGCCAACACGATCC
This sequence comes from Candidatus Sumerlaeota bacterium, assembly GCA_016928995.1. GTDB lineage: Bacteria > Sumerlaeota > Sumerlaeia > JAFGJS01 > JAFGJS01 > JAFGJS01. The sequence goes on from JAFGJS010000009.1 coordinate 7,226, forward strand.
ATGCGTTGAATCAGAAAAACGACCGCCATCCTGTGACCATTCGTTTTCTGGATCCCGGCATGGTCCTCAGTCAGATTAGAATCACTGAACTCTGATGTCGCGTGAGTTAAAAGAATGCGTTTTTCGCCAATACTCGTTCTGCTTTTTCCCTCTATATAAGCAAACGGTGAATTTCGTATGAATCAGCAAATCCATCTTGTGCGGCGGTTTCAATGCGGCGACCGCGCCGCGTTTGAAGAGTTGCTTCGTAATGAAGCGCCGCGATTGCTGAATTTTGTCCGGAAGCACGTCCACACCGAAGATATGGCTCAAGATTTCTTTCAGGAAATCTGCATCCGTGTCTGGCGTTTTCGCGAGCAGTTGAGGGACGGCGAAAAATTTCATAGCTGGCTGTATCAGATTGCGCGCCGGACAATCATGGAATTCCTGCGCATGCGCGAATGGACCGCCGAAGTGGGCTTTTTTAGTCAAGACAAGTATCTCGAACAATTCATGGATGACGGCAAGGGGCCGCGCGAGGAGGCCCAGTTAAAAGAATTGCGAAAGTTGATCGACCGGGAAGTGTGCAATTTGGACGATTCGTTTCGTCAGATTCTTGTTTTGCGCTACACCGCGAACTTGAATCTTCGTGAAATTTCGACAGTGTTGAATGTGCCATACGGCACAGTGTGTTTTCGCATGAGCCAGGCGGCTCAGCATCTGCGCAAGCGATTGAAGGCGCTGGGGGTGGACGTCAACTCTTTGCAGTAAGAGAGCGGGTGATTGGTTATGAGAAAGAATAATGACGACATCATTGCAAAGTTGATGGACCGGGATGCGGATCCGGATGAGCTTTTATCTTTATCTTCAGCGGAAGATCCGGAGCTTGGTCTGCCGGGCTTTTACGAACTGTCGAAGTGGCTGGAACAAGAGCAAAAGCATGACGAACGTTCGCTCGAAAGCGAAGCTTCGCGGCTGACGGACTATGCGTTGCAGGCAATCGATGTCGAGATTTTGCGAGAAAAGAACGAGGCTGGAAAAACATCGTGGAATTGGAGCGGATTGAAGTCCGCCTTCTTCTCGTGGATCATCGATTACTTCGGCATGCTGCCGGCGCGCGATGAGATCGTGTTTCCCAATCGGTGTTCATCGCAAGAAAAATCCAGCCCTGCGAAATTCTGGCGCTATGCCGTGCCAATTGGTTTTGTGTTTATGATCATCTGTCTGGTCATGTTGCCTCCATCCGAGAAGCCATCTTTACCGTCGCCGGTCTATGAGCAGGTCAGGACGGATGACGCTCCCTGCCTGATTGATTATTCCGGCAATGTGCGAATGGCGATGGCGGAACAAACGCAGATTCAGAAAATCAGCGACACATATACTGCGTTGCGTACGGGCAGCATCTGGCTCGATGTGCAAAAAAATGGCGCCGGCTTTGCCGTTTCAACCGATTATGGCGAAGTGCGCGTTTTAGGCACCAGCTTCGGCGTCAGCCGCCTGAGCGATCCAGAGCGATACATGATTGAGTGCGTCGAGGGTTCCGTGCAGATCACGGCCAACGAGATCAGCAGAACTTTGACTGCGGGAAATTATATCATTCTGGATCGAGAAGGCCCACAGAAGCAGCAATTGCGAAGACAAGGACGCAAGAAGGCCTACTGGGTTCGAATCCTGGAGCAAAAGGAAGACGTCCAGACGATTAACGGCCTTGTGGCGTATTGGGATATGGATAGCGTCGAAAATAATCAAGCCGGACTGATCGTCAAAGATCTGGGCTCGAATGGCTACCATGCGCATGCTGACGCTGAAGATGGATACGAGCCTCATCTGGAGTTCTCTCCATCAGTCTATCCAGAGATCTTCGGCCAAGCCATACAAATCGAGAAGAAAGATAAATCCTGGCTGACCATCCCTAATCCCGAAAAGCTCAGCGAGCTGAAGGATGAAGTGACGGTCATGGCATGGGTTCGCATCGATGAGAAAATCGACGGCAACACATACCGGATTTTAGGGTGCTACGATGTGCTGTACGGCATGCACTTCGGCTTTGAGGGCTTGACGATCAATCTGGATATGGGCGGCAAGAACAGAGATGCGGCGGGATCTTCAAGCGAGGTGTTGGAGACTGGTCAATGGATTCATGTCGCGGCCTCGTGGTCGAAGGAAGAAAAGAAAATCCGATTTTATGCGAATGGCGAATTTATTGGCGAAGACAAGATCGACGTCGAGCGGCAATATAAGATTATGGATTGGTATATCGGCCGTAACCGGCGGTATATGAATGAAGAAATTAAAACATCGAAGCCATATTATTTTCAGGGAATGATCGATGAGGTGCGTATTTATGATCGTGTTTTATCGGAAGATGAGATTCGTGAAATCAGCATGATCAGTTTATGGGAAGAGGCTGTGCATGAATAAATGTCTCTATTATTGTGAAGGGTAGAAATTAAAATGAGAGTTGGATCCGACAATCCAACTCTCAGCAAAACCCGAATGCTCATGCAGTCGAGGATTCAGGCCTTAGCGAGCGCCAAGCATACCTCAAACTGCACCTGAGTTTTCAACACATTTCTACTATTTCAAATTGAATGATTGATTCGACGAGGCCGGAACACGCTTTCCTGGTCCGGGGATCCGATCATAAAGGCATGCGCCTTTTATATATTAATGTATAAGGATGGATGAAATGAAAACGATTGCAAGCAAGCCCTCCCAGCGGGGCTTTACGCTGATCGAGTTGCTGATTGTGGTGCTGATCATCGCAATTCTGGCGGCGATCGCAGTGCCGAATTTTCTCGA
>JAFGJS010000138.1 GCA_016928995.1 Candidatus Sumerlaeota bacterium
GTCTCGCCGGCATGAATAAAATCAATGCTTTGCATTTCACAAAATGCCAGCGGGACGCTGGCGCTACCCTTTTTCAACGGGCTGCTAATGATGCTAATTTTCTGAAATTAATCGGCCGTTGACTCTTTTTTGCGAATATAGCTCCATTTATCAAATCCTTAAAATCGTATAGATCACTTACTGTGCAACAATATTAGGGGGACTAATGGCGATGGATAGAACAATGAACGTAGGGATCATCGGTTGCGGCAATATCAGCGACGCATATTTGAAAGCGGCCGCAGTATTTTCCGGCATACGCATTGCCGCCTGTTCGGACATCAATATAACGGCGGCAGAAAGCAAGGCGCGTGAGTACGGCATCAGCGCTGCGCCAGTCGATGTGTTGTTGAGCGATGATACAATTGATATCATTCTTAACCTCACCACGCCACAAGCGCACACCGAGGTGAATCTGAAAGCTCTGCAGGCAGGCAAGCATGTACATTGCGAAAAGCCGCTGGCGATCGATCGGGAGGATGGCAGGAAAGTCATCGATCTTGCGAAAGAAAAAGGCCTGATGATCGGCTGTGCGCCGGATACATTTCTCGGCGGTGGAATTCAAACATGTCGTAAACTGATCGACGATGACAAGATTGGCAGAATCGTCGCCGGTACGGCGTTTATGATGTGCCATGGGCATGAGAGCTGGCATCCCAATCCCGGTTTTTATTACTTGAAGGGCGGCGGCCCAATGTTTGACATGGGACCGTACTATCTGACCGCGCTGGTCAATCTGATCGGCCCGATCAAAAGCATCAGCGCCATGTCCGCCATGACATTCAAAGAGCGAATTGCCACATCAAAGGAGCAAAACGGCGTCGTTCTACCTGTGGAGATTCCCACGCACATCACCGGAATTCTCGAATTTCATAACGGCGCCCTGGTGACGCTGGCGATGAGTTTCGATGTCTGGCGTCACAGCAACCACAATATCGAACTGCACGGAGAAAAAGGCAGTCTGCAGGTTCCCGATCCCAATTGCTTCGACGGCGCCGTGCGCATCGCCCGACCCGGCGATGACGACTGGCAGGAAGTTCCTTTGACGCATGGTTACACTGATAATATGCGCGTGATTGGCGCCGCGGATATGGCCAGTGCAATTCGCAACAAACGCAGGAATCGCTGCAGCGGGGAATTGGCTTATCATGTGCTCGATGTCATGCAGGCCTTTGATGAATCTTCAATTCAGGGGCGGCGCATTGTTCTGGAGGGCACGTGCGAACAACCCGCGGCCTTGCCGACCGGACTCGCGGATGGCGAGTTGGACTGACTATCAATTTTAAAAGGTGTTGAATGATGCAAAAGAACGCGTTAATCACCTGGGGTGGATGGGATGGGCATGAGCCTGAACAATGCGCAGAGATTTTTCAGAATGTGCTGCAGAATGAAGGATATCACGTTAAAGTGACTGCGACTCTGGATGTGTATCTGGATCGGGAGAAAATGAAATCGATGGATCTGATCGTGCCAATCTGGACGATGAGCGAGATCACTCCCGAACAGGAAAGCGGTCTGCTGGAAGCGATCAAGGCGGGAACCGGCATCGGCGGATGGCATGGCGGGATGGCTGATTCCTTTCGCAACAACACCGAATACCAGTGGATGGTCGGCGGACAATGGGTCGCCCATCCCGGCGGCGTCATCGATTACGAGGTGAATATTATCAAACACGATGATCCGATTGTAGCAGGTTTAAATGATTTTGCGATGCATTCTGAACAGTACTACATGCACGTTGATCCGGGCAATGAAGTGCTTGTCACCACCACCTTCAACGGAGAACACGGCGATTCCGCCTGGGTGACAGGAACCATTATGCCCGTCGTTTGGAAACGCATCTATGGCAAAGGGCGAGTGTTTTACACGTCTCTCGGGCACGTGGCTGCCGACTTTGACGTGCCGGAAGCCAGGGAAATCACACGACGTGGTCTGCTCTGGGCGACACGATGATTCAAGTTTGGAATTCGAATCGAGGAACGTATTTTAATCAATGAAACAAGATTCACTTTTTTACTCTTTCAACGGACTTAACGACTTCCTTGATGAAGGAGCGACCGCATCGATTTGAATATTAATATGGATCCAAGTCCTGATAACGATGATAATGGATATTACGTTGTTTTTTTCGATATTTCACGTCATATTCGGCATAGCGTTCAACACGAGATCGTACGGAATCATGGAAGATGCGATTTTTTGAATCGTCGGCGTTGATCAAATCTGAAGACTGATGCAGAATTTATTTGATTCAACATCCTAAATTCGTCACTATTGAGCCAAGGATTTTCGGAACTACCTTTGGCAGGGGGCGATAATATGTCTCAGGCTTGGCGCATTTTAGTGGTGGATGATGAGGAGGACGCCCGGAAACTGATTCGCCTTTCATTGGGCGATGAGTATGAGATTGTCGAGGCGACCAACGGGCTTGATGTATTGGAGAAGATCGACGATGTCGAGCCGGATTTTATCATCATGGACATCATGATGCCGTTGATGGATGGGTATAAAGCCACCGAAGCGATTCGCAAAACTCAGAAATTCCAAAATATTGATGTTTTGTTTTTGACCGCGAAAACGGACACCGAGTCGATCAAGAAAAGTTACGCGGCCGGCGCGAATTTGTTTCTGAGCAAGCCCTGCGAACCGGAGCGTCTGAAGAAAAATATCGCCTTGTTTTTTAAGCAGTCTCCGCCGCGTCAGTACGAGAAACGGCATACGATCGAAGAACTGCAGCAAAGAGAGGATGAACGGCGCGAGGCGCGAAGAGCTTCGCCGCATTCACGGCAAGCGGGCGATAAGCATCAGCGTCCCCGCGGCGCGGATTATCCGACTCCGGCGCCGGATCATATCATTCCGCCGGATGAGCAGAGCAAAGAGCCCCCCAGAAATGTGTCCGTTGCGACTCCGTTGCCATCGGACATCAAGCCCAATGTCCGTCCGGCAGGCTCAACGCTGAAAGAGCCCTGGCGGGTGATGGCGATCGATTCGGATCCCGACATCTGCGATATGATCCGGCGAACTCTGGGCGGCGCCTATCATGTCAATGAGGCTGAGGACGGGCTTACGGCGATTGAAAAAATCGTGCTGTACGAGCCGGATTTGCTGATTGTGGACGCCCTGATGCCCAAACTCAGCGCGTTTCAACTTGTTCAAATGCTGCGGAAAAGCACCAAGTTTATGTCGCTGCCGATCATTGTGATTTCCGCGCGGGCCACGCACAAGGATCATGAGTACGCTCAGCAACTGGGCGCCAGCGATTTCCTGTCCAAGCCTTTGGATCCGGCTCGGTTGCTCGCCTCCGTTGGGCAGCACATTCGGGAGCAACCCCGTATGCCCAAGCGTCATGCTTTAGCGGAACTGAAGCGCATGGATGAAGAAAAGCGGCGTCAGGATGAGGAGAAAACCCGCCAGCGTCAATTGAAACAGGACTCCGTCAAGATCCAGGAAATTTTTCACGAAGAGGAATAGGCCGGGCGCGCGTTTTTACGTGATGGCCTTGTCGAGGATGTTCCGCCAACCGGGGCATACTGCCGCAGATGGATTTTGTTCAACGATCATTAACACGAAGCGGGAACTGGAGCAGGCGCGGATGGATGCTGGGCGCCGGTTGCGCATTTGCCTTGGGCGTATGGCTCCGCTTTCATGATCTTGGGCGATGCAGCCTGTGGATCGATGAGATTTCCAGCGTGGAAAAAGCCGCGCTGCCGTTGGCTGACATCGCACGGGCGGTTCCGCCGGACAAGCCGCCGCTGGATTATTGGATTTTGCATTTTTTCACGGGCGCGGGCGCCGTGGAGGAATGGATTGTGCGGCTGCCCGCGGCGGTCTTTGGCGCGCTTTCCATTGTCGCCATGGCCTGGCTCGGTTTTGCGGCAGGCGCGAATCCAGCGAGTCAAAATGAAGGACAAACGCGATGCGGAGCTCAATGGCTCGCGTGCGGCGCGGCGCTGTTGCTGGCTGCATCGGTGTTTCATGTGCGTTATTCGCAGGAGGCGCGCCCCTATTCCCTCTATTTCCTGCTGCAGACGCTGACGCTTGCCGCGGCGCTGGAATTGACGCGATCGCGTCCGGCGGATCGAACTGGTTGGACGCGCCGGAGCATCCCGTTTTTTTTAGCGCTTGTCATTTGCGGCGCGCTATCGCTTTACACGCTCTATGCCGGGATGATCGTTCTGACCGTGCTCATGCTGGATGCGGCTTGGGGCTGTATGAGCGCATTGGCGCAGTCCAGTCGAGATCGGCGCAAGGACCGGCTGACTGTCGAACTGCTCTTGCTTTTGGGGTGTGCGCTGGCCGCACTATGCGGTCTTCCGCTGATTAAGCATTTTCACGCAGCGACTGGCGCGCAACCGGAATTCCCCTTTGATTTCAGCCTTGGCGCGGCGCTTTCCCTGCTGAATGTTTTCGGCTTTGCGCATCACGATTCTCAAGGGCTGTGGCTTGGATCAAAAATCCCCGGGGCGATTCTGACGCTGCCTTTCGCGTTTTGGGGCGTGCTCGCGCTCAGCCGCAGGTCGCCGCGCGCTGCGCGGATGCTGAGCTTGACCTTTCTTGCGTTACTGGCTGTTCCGGGGGTTTATTGTTTAAAAAACCAGCATTGGCTGCCCGGACGGTACTGGTTGCCGGCGCTCAGCCCCTTTATTGTGCTGTTGACATCGGGATTGCTGGCCGCTGGACATGAATTGGCGAGACTGGCCGCGCAGCGGAAGGCATGGCGTCATACGCTGGCCTGGACTCCGCTGGCGCTTTGCATGCTGGCCGGATTGCTTTTCATCCACTTCCGCCCCCACACCAAGCCCGACTGGCGCGGAGCGGCGCGATGGCTGGAATCCGCGCAACCGTGTGCGGCCGTGGCCTGCGGCCCCATCACGCAGATCAGTCTGCGGCATCATCTGGCGCGGAGCGCGCCGCAAGTGAAGCTATACTACTGGGATGGCGCATCCGGCACGCTGATGGATGCATGGTCCGCCGCGGCCTGGAGTCATGCGCAAGACCGTTGTTATTTGGTGAGTTTCATCGACGCACAGGGGCACAGTCCGAATTTGCAACAAGCTGGCTGGTCCTATCAAAAAATCTGGACGGGCCGCTATGGGCATGTCGGTATTTTTCGAGTTTCGATCACGGATCAATCGACGGATTCATCCTGACCGGCATCGACGATCCGCTTGAATAGCTAAGGGCGCATCTTGATTTTGTGCTGTATCTTTTCCTACTCTTGCTCCTGCTCTTGCTCTCACTCTGATAAAGCGCTACGTAGCCGGGAATTGTATATTCATCGTTGCATGAGCCAGTTGAATCCGAATCCCGGATCAGGCTGCGAAAATCCAGCTGAGAGCAAGAGCAGGAGCGAGGGCAAGAGCCGGAAGACCAAGTACCGGATTTGCACGATATCCAACCGGATAGCTGATAATGCGCCTTTAAAGGGTTGACACATATCAAGAAAACGCAAAGAATATTCAATAAACAGATGTTTAGCGGTATTTGAACGGATTGCGGTCAAACGCTGGCGATTGAAAAAATCGGAAGGCCGGATTGCACCGCCCTCGCGGTTTTAATGACGCCGGTGTGGGGCGATGCGTTAAAGCGTCTGTTTTGGCTGCACATTTTTTGACCAGGGGCATTTCTCCAATGCTGCAAAAATTCTCAATTCTATGTTTATTGTGCGTCAGCATGACTCTGACTGCCGAGACTTTCGCGCAAATCGATGGACTTGAAGATGAGATCGTGCTGAAGGGCGGCCGTCGCTTCAAGGGCTTCGTGGTGCGAGAAGACGAGAAGAGCGTATATATTCGCATTGGCGGCTCGCTGGTGCCGTTTCGCAAAGATCAGATTGAAGAGATCGTCGGCGCTCCCACCTCCTCGCTGGTTGAGAAGGAAGCCGATATTCTGTATTGGGAAAACGCCCTGAACGACGCGATGACGAAATACACAGAGGCTTTGACGGACGCGAAAGACGAGGCCGCGCAGCTGCGCATCAAACGCAAAATGGACGAGTGCCGTCATAAAATACAGGAGCAATTCGAGCAGCGCTATACGACGTCTTTGAAGCGCGCGGAAAACTTCGCCAGTTTAGGGGAATTTGAGCAAGCGCTGGAGGCGTATGATTTGATTCTCGGCGATGACGACATCAACGCAATATCCAAGTCTCTGATCGAACAGCGTATTTCCGAGGTGCATTGCAAGAAGGCGGAGAAATACATCGACCAGCTGAAAAATATCGAAGCGATCGCCGAGATCGACAAAGCGATTGATATCTGTCCGGATTATTATCGTTCGTATCTGCTGAAGAGCCGCATTCTGGAAGCGGCTAACAACCGCACGTCCAAAACCGCTGATCTCTTGATCCAGGCTTTGAATTTGGGCGAGGACGCTCTCAGCGACGCTAAAAAGCAGGAGATCAACCTGGATGTCGCGCACATCCTGCATAGCGAAGGCAAGGCGTCCAATGATCGCGTGATTATCTGCAAGGCGCTTGAGTATTACGAGAAAGCGATTGGGTTGATGCCGGAAGACAGAAAGTCGGTCGATGAAGTCGTCGACACCTACCTGCAGCTCGGACAGGATTTCGACACGCAGAGCCCTGAGGAACTGGAACTGACGGTTCAGGGATTGCAGCGCGCGATTGAATTGAAACCCAATCTTGAAGATGCGTTTTTAATGCTGGGGCGGATTTATCTGCAACTCGGTCAATATGCGAACGCTGTCGAACAGTTCGAGAAGGTCATCGTGCTGAATCCCGGCGGAAAGGGCAACTACATGCTGCTGGGCCGCGCGTACCTCAAGAACGGCGACCTGAGGGAAAGCGAGGAGGCGCTGCTGTCCGAGGTGAGCATCGATCCGCAAAATTTTGAAGCGCAGCTGACTCTGGCGGAAATCTACCTGAAGCAAAAAATTTACCTGAACGCCTTGAAGTACGCCAAGCAGGCGCTGGAACTTTCGCCGACGACGGAGCGTCCGCCTGAAATCATCGCCGCTTCATACTTCGGCGAGGGCGGGAAGAAATATCGTGAGGCGCGTCTGTGGTATAACCGAGTGCTGGAAAACCAACCCGGCGACATGGAGGCGAGATTGCGCCTGGCTCAAATGGATATGGCCGAGGAGAATTACGACAGCGCGCAAAAGAGTTTCGAGGAATTAAGCCGGCAATTGACTCGTATGGATTCGGACACACCGGTTTTGGCGCAGGATTTAAGCGACGAATTGAAATATATCTATGCGGAATGCCAGACCAACTTGGGCGCGATTCAGCTCCGCATCAGTTCGAATCCCCGCGTCGCTTGCACATATCATGAAACGGCGCTCGAGGTGATGCCGGGATTCTCCAAGGCTTCCCGCAACCTGGGCATCACATACGCCTACATGGAGGAATGGGGCAAGGCCGAGGAAAAATTCAATGACGCCATCAAGTTCGATCCGGACGACGCGGATAATTACATTCATCTCGGTAGTTTATACGAGAATTTGAAACAGCGCGAACTGGCCATTGAAAGTTACAAGCGCTACATCGCCAAGGGAGGCAGCGACTGGAACAGCGTCCGCTCCAAACTGATAGAAAACTTCAAGGCGCCCGAAGCGAGTATTCCCGAGTCGCCCCTGGCCGGTCTCATGGATCAAGAGGGGGGCGAGGCCGTCATCACAGACACCTTCACCAGCAGCGTCATGGTGCAAACGGAAACTTTTGCAACCACTACGGTTTTGGAGCAAATGGAGAGTTCCTCCACTGATGATTCCGGCATGTCGATGGAAGAAGATTTAATGACGACAGACTCTTTGTCCGCTGCGGATGAGATGACGAGTCCTACGGCTACGGATGAGATTACGAGCCCGGTTGCGTTTGTGGACGATTCAACAAGCCCGGTTGCCTTTACGGACGACTCAACAAGTCCGGCTGTCGCGGCGGATGAAGCCGTTCAGGAATAATCACCAGACGGCATTCTTGCGAGATCAGCCGCTTTAATCGATTCATGATGACACCGATCCGAACGATGCTCCAGTCGTTATCACGACAACTTTCGCTGCATCCGGCCGGGCGAAACCATCGCTGGCGCGGGCGGATTGCCGTCGCGCTCTTGGCTGCGGCGCCAATGTTTCTTGCCGGATGCCATTCCCGATACACGCAAAACCCTCGTTATGCTCCGCAGCAGACGCTGCTTGAAATCATCGCCGACATGGAGCGTCATCGCAATCTGGATCCATATTGCTTCCCGCCGCCCAAGGATCTGTCGGGTCAAAATGTCTGGCGCGCGGCCTTGGTGCGGTTGACGAACTATGAGACGCTGCATCCGGACAGACATCGCGACATCGTGCTGTTCGCCCAAGCCGGAGCGTATGAGCGACTGCGGGATTACGCGACCGCTCGTGAGCGTTACTCCGCCGTCGCCGCGAGCGGCGGAGAATTAGCGCCAGAGGCAGTCCGGCGCGTGGAATGCCTTGAGCGATTGATTAGTGTTCAGCGCCGGCATGCGCCGCAGGACGCCTCGCTGAGGTTGTGGCTGGATTTCAAACAGGAACAGGCTGATCGCTGGCGCGAGCTGAGCCGCGAGGATGGCTTTCCCGATCCGCTATACGTCAGTTTATGCAAAGTGGAATGGGAGAGCGCCGAATGTGAATGGCGCCGTTTGCTCTGGAAGAATCGCGACGTGATCGAAAACGGCGCGCAACGCGCCATGCAGGCGATGAACGGCGTGATTGAGCGGCACGCGCAAAGCCGGCTCGCCGAACAGCATCACCTGACGCTGGGCCTCTGGCAATTCGAACTCGCGCGCGAATATACGCAGGTTCATCCGCCGGAAGGCCTTGATTTCGATCCGGTCGATTTCAACCGTATCACCGCGCTGGCGCGGCGGGAGTTTCTCGGCGTCGAGAGCTGTTTCGGCAGCTCATATCGCCCCGAAGCGGAAATCCAGCGCGCCGCCCTCGATGCCTTCATCGAACGCATCCGCGAAGAAAGCCGTTAATTCTTGTCGCCAGGAATCCCCGCATTCGCCTCGTTGATTAGATGCAACGTCTGGGTCGGGAAGGCGAATTCCACTCCGATGCGCCCGGCCAGTTTGATGATTTCAAGCATCAGGTTATGCCGTTCGCGCAACTCGGCGCCCCAGTCCGGGACGTGGAAAAAGATATAAAGCAGGATGTCGAGCGAGTGCGCCCCAAACTGGTTGAGATAGATGTGGAAGTAATCATGCCGCATATGCGGATTATTCAGCACGAGCTGCTTGATGCCGTCGGTGAATTCCTGGATTTTTTCCGGCGGCGTGTCGTAGGTCACTTGGATGTACGTCTTGAAGCGGCGATACGTGCGCGCGCCCATGTTGTCGATGATTTTGTTACAGAGCACGGAGTTGGGGATGGTGACCTGCGAATTATAGAATGTGCGGATGCGGGTGGAACGGAAGCCGAGTTCCTCCACGGATCCCTCCGCGCCGTCCACAATCACCCAGTCGCCGACGTTGAATGGGCGGTCGGTGAGGAGCATCACGGAGCCGAAGAAGTTGGCGATGGTGTCCTTGGCGGCAAAGGCGAGCGCCAAGCCGCCGATGCCCAGTCCGGCGAGCAGACTGTAGACGTCCTCGTATAAATTATCCGCGATAAACACGGCGCCGATGGCGACGACGAGAACCTTGAGCGATTTGCGCACCATGGGCACGAGCAGGTCGTCGAATTTATTCGCGGTTTTGCCGGCGCGTTCTTCGAGATAGCTGCACAGCACATCCACCATGCGGTAGACCGCCACGACGCTGGCGACGCAAATAATGATCTGCGCGAGAAACTGCAGGAAGGTGGCGATGTGCACCGGCAAACCGAGCCAGCGCACTCCGAACCACCAGACGCCGCCCATGACGATCAGTCCGAGCGCGCGCAGTGTCATCAGTTTGTGCTTTTCATGCAGTGCGATGCGCCCGGCGCTGGCCCAGCGCGTGGTCACGCCGTTGATCAGGAATTGCGCGATTTTGCTGGCGATGAATCCAAGCAGGATAATAATCAACAGTCCGATCCATTGCCAGTTTTCCAGAATGAGCGTTTGCCGCAGCATCGACTTGGGCAGGATGCCGCGAATGTAAAAACTGAGCGGCATGTCTTCATATTTATGTTGTTCCAAGCCTTCGACGATCTGATCGCCGCCGTATTGCTGGAAGAGATCGTCGATTTGCTCCATCGTGCGCGCGCTGAAAAGGAAGCGGCCGTTCGCTGCGCGTTCAATCGAGACGCGCGGCTCCTGCGGCATGAACCAGGCCTCATCCGCGCTGTCTGGAACCGTCTCCATTTCCACAATGGCGATGCGATCCAAGATTTGATTCAGTTTTAGCGCGATCTCACGCCCGTGCGCGCTGCGTTCCTCGGCGGTGAAATTTTCCAGGTTCAGACATTTCGCCTTGTCCGCGAGTTTTTCCGTTTCGAAGAAGGTTCGCAGCGTTTTGCGCGCAGTGGAATATTGCTCTGGTACGGGCAGCTGCGCTGGCGCGGCGGTTGCTGCTGTTTCGATGGCGGGAGAGTCAGCATCGGTCTGCGCCGGAGCATGCGCCGCATGGAGCATTAGAAACAGCATGGCAAGCAACGGCAGCCATGCTGTCGGCTTGATTTTACGGATGTCACTCATGCTCATGATTCTGTCCTTGCTGGTCTCGATGAATGATGAGAGAGCGGGGGCTAGCACAGCCCCCGCTCAAAGGCTGCATCAGGCTTCTTGAATGGTGACTTTGTTGATCACAACGTCCTGTTTGGGGCGATCCATCGAGGCGGTCGGGGTTTTGGCGATTTTGTTCACTACGTCCATGCCTTCGGCGACTTTGCCGAACACGGCGTGCTTGCCGTCGAGCCAGGGCGTGGCCGCCACGGTGATGAAGAACTGGCTGCCGCCGGTGTTTGGGCCGCGATTGGCCATGGAAAGGACGCCCGGCGTGTCGTGTTTCAACTTCGGGTGAAACTCATCTTTGATTTCAAAGCCGGGACCGCCCGTGCCGTTGCCCAGCGGACAGCCGCCCTGGATCATGAAGTTGTCGATCACGCGATGAAAGATCAGCCCGTCGAAATAAGGACGGGTGGTTTCTGCTTTCGTGCGAGGATCCGTGAAGGCCTTCTCGCCCCTGGCCAATCCGATGAAGTTGCCTGTCGTGATCGGCGCTTCGCCGGTGAAAAGCCGGATTTTAAATGTTCCCATGCTCGTCTCGAATACCGCATAAGTCTCTGCCATTCGTCAGCCTCCTGCGATTATTTGGCGTTTATTATTCTTCCGTTTCCTGCTGTTCCGAGCCAGTCGTCGCCGATTCATCGGATTCGGTTTTTGGCGCTTCTTTCTCTGTCGTTCCGGCGCCCACGATCTTGACGCTGTTGATGACCACGGGCGTGAGCGGCATGTTGTTTCTCGGAGTGGTTTTCACCTTGGCGATTTGATACACGACATCCATGCCATCCACGACTTCGCCGAACACTGCGTGCTTGCCGTCCAGATGGGGCGTGGGCGCGACGGTGATGAAGAACTGGCTGCCGCCGGTGTTGGGGCCTGCATTGGCCATCGAGAGTATGCCAGGTTTGTTATGTCTCAATTCGGGATGGAATTCGTCCTTGATTCTGAATCCTGGACCGCCCCGTCCGTTTCCCAGCGGACAGCCGCCCTGAATCATGAAGCCGTCAATCACGCGATGGAAAGTCAGGCCGTCGTAATATGGCTTTTTCGCTTTTTCACCGCTTCCGGGATCGGTCCATTCCTTCGTGCCCTCGGCGAGACCGATGAAATTCGCCGTCGTGATGGGCGCGCGTTCGGTGTACAGCAGGATTTTGAAACTGCCCATCGAGGTGTCAAAAAGCGCGTATGTCTTTCCATCGTCGGGGTTCGCCGTTTCTTGCGCGATTTTCTCGCTGGCGGCGTTTTCACCTTCCGCGGAGCAAGAGCAAAGCGGCAGTGCAAGCACGCAAATGATGAAGGCCATCATACTGGACCAATTGACGCTACGATGTGAAAACATAGGTTCTCCTCCTGTTTTTTCCGCGTTCAAAAGACGCGGGCGCTGTTCTCTGGATTGTTTCCTGCGCTGATATGTGACGCAAGGAAGGCACATTCTACCCCCTGAAATTGAGGATGCAAGCACTTATCCACAGTGCGCTCATCCTGGAGACGCACGAAAGAGCCAGAGATTTTTAGTTGATTTCTGCGATGGGAGATTCAGAATAAGCGCTTGTTTGCGTGCAACCAGCCATGTCGTGCCGACGCGGCATGTTGAATTGAAACGGTCAGGAGAGACTCCATTGATGAAAATGCTTTGCGTTTTATCGACATTGATTTTGCTGATGTTGGCGCCTTGGTGCGCCTTTGGTCAGCAGGATGCCACGGATATCGCCAATGATGCCACGAAGGGCGATCCGGCTTTGATGCTCAAAGCGTGCATCCAGACCAGCCTGGGGGATCTGACTTATCAATTGGACGGCAATGTGACGCCGATCGCCGTTTTGAATTTCTTGCAATACGCGGAGTCGGGATTTTATCAAGGCACGGTCATCCACAAGATCAAGCCAGGGATCATGATCCAGGGCGGTTCGTATCTGCCCGATGGAACCATCAAGCAGGATGGGCTGAGGGAAGATGAACCGAACGATCGCGCGCATGGGCAGGCGCAACTGCGCGGCACGCTGGCTATGATGCATCAGCCGGGCAAGCCGGACACGATTCGAAGCGAGTTCTTCATTAATCTGGCGGACAATATACAGCTGGAAAAGCCTGTTGATAATGCGCCGTATCCAGTGATCGGCCGGTTGATCGGGGGAGAGGACGTTCTGCAGCGCATCGCTGAAGTGAAGACGATGGAGCATCCAGGCGCATCGACCGGCAGGGAACTTTGGCCGGTTGAGCCGATCATCATCAAGGATGTCGAGATTATTGGCGATTATGACAAGGCGCGGTTGGAAGAACTTGCCGCGAGCAAGCGTGAATGGGCGAACATGCTGGCGCCGCTGGATGAAATGAAAGGCGCCGAACAGGCGGAGCGTTACGCGCAGTGGTATGCTCAGCAATCCGGGCTTCAGCCCGTCGCTTTGGAATCCGGCGTGCAATATTTCGTGCTCAAGCCCGGCGATGATGGGCGGGGACTGGAGCCGACGGACAAGGTCAAGGTGCATTATCGCGGTTTCTATGCGGATGATGAGGAGTTTGACAATTCCTATACGCGCGGTGAGCCGGCCACCTTCACGATCAGCCAGTTGGTGAAAGGCTGGGCGGAAGGAACCAAGGGAATGACGACAGGCGAGAAACGCCTGTTGATTATCCCGTCGTACCTTGGCTATGGATCGAGCCCTCCGCCAGGGATTCGCCCCGATGCATTGCTGTTATTCGAGGTGGAATTGATCGAGATTTTATGAAACGCCCGGACCTGAGAAAAATCCAGCGGCGTTCGATAAATTTCCTTTACAGCGAGTGAGGGATGCTGTTTATTCAATCCCGCTTTTGAGCGCAAATCTCAAAAGCATGTCGTTTTTACATTGCTGGGGAGTCGCCAAGTGGTAAGGCACCGGGTTTTGGTCTCGGCATTCGCAGGTTCGAATCCTGCCTCCCCAGCCAAATAATCTGTGGCGCCGCGCTGATTGCCAGCGCGGCGCTTTTTCCAGTTCCTCCTGCCGGAATCATCGAAACCTCTTGACCCTTGCGGTCTTTCCGCCAAAAATTTGTCTTTGATTCGATTGAGCGAAAGCGGGCGTATTGTCTTGAAAATCAAGCGGAAACAGCGAAAGTTGACGAACACCTGGCGCGCAATCCGGGATGTGCTGGAACGGCGCGCCCGGCTGCTTTCGCGTCCGTTGGCGCTGCATCTGGAGATCAACGACTTCTGCAACCTGAAGTGCTTCATGTGTCCGCGCGAGGCGGATGACATCGAGAAGGACACGGCGAACATGCCGCTCGATGTGGTGCGCGCCGTTGAACCGTTGATGGAGCAGGCGCTTTACGTCGGACTGGTGGGCAACGGCGAGCCGTTCATCCATCCGGAATTATTTGATGTCATCGAGATGATTCAACGGCATGAAGCCGTGCCTACGCTGATCACCAATGGGACGTTGCTGCGCGAAAAGCATTTTGACGCGCTGGTGGGCGATCGTCCGCTATTGCTGCAATTCTCCATTGACGGCGGCACGAAGCCGACCTTCGAGTCGATCCGCATCCGGGCCGATTTCGACAAGGTTGTGGCAGGCATGGAGGCGCTGGTCGAGCGCAAACGCGCGAAGGGCGCCGTGTATCCTGTGCTGGCTTTCATCGTGTGCTTGATGAAGGAAAACCTCTACGAACTCGATAAAATCGTCGAGCTTGGCGCGAAATTCGGAGTTGGCGCGATCAATGTGCAGAAACTATATCCTTACATCGATAGTGTGAAGGAGCATTGCATCGAAGACCACGCGGAATGCCGCCGGGTGGCGGCTCAAGCGCAGGAGCAGGCGCGCAAACACGGCATTGATCTGCGTTTCCAGGAAATGGGCGACTCGATCGATGTGCGGCTGGCCGGGGAGAACGGCGGCCGTCCGGGCCGGTTTTTTTGCGAGTATGCCTGGCAGAAGATGCACATCGGACTCAAGGGCGACGCGCGCGTGTGCTGTTTCTGGACGCACGGCGAACTAGGGAATGTGCTCGATACGGACGCCGCGGAGCTGTGGAACAACGAGGTCATGGTAGACGCGCGCCGGAAGATTCTGACCGGCGATTTTCCGCCGGATTGCGCGAAATGCCACATGGTCTGTCCGCATCGCCGCATACCGCTGGTGAAACAGACCTACGCCCAGGCGCATGACGTATGGAAACGCTGACTCTAAAACGCAGAGGGCGATTTCGTGAAAAACGGGTGGGATATTGCATTCATATGCTCAGGAAGCTAAATGATTATGATCGATATTCATTATAATGCGAACATTGATATAAAATGCATTGCGCGGACGATCGAGTTTGATCGCTTTCATTCTTTGCGTCTTCGCGCCTTTGCGTTGAAAAAAACGGCATGTCTATGATTCGTCGTCTTCGCACACGCCAGCCGGATTTCCCGCTCTTCGATCACGATCCTTTTTGCAGCATCATCCTGGTGACCTACAATATCGCGGAAGACATGATCGCGCGATGCCTGCAGGCCCTGCGCGCGTTGGACTATCCGAGTTTTGAGACGATCATCGTGGACAACGCCTCTCACCAGGAAACGCAGGAAGCCCTGGGAAGGTTGTGCGGCGATGAGATTGTGATCTGGAACAAGACGAATCGTGGATTCTGCGGCGGATGCAATGACGGGGCAAAACGGGCCAAGGGCGAAGTGCTGGTCTTTCTCAATGTGGACACTGAGGCGCGGTCCGATTGGCTGCGCGAGCTCGTCCGGCCGTTTCGCGAGAATCCCCGCGCCGCCGTGACGGGATGCAAGATGTATTATCCCGGCGGGCGGAAGTTGCAGCACGCCGGCGCCATCCTGCATGCCAACGCCATGACCGAGCATTATGCGTATCAACAGGAAGACGCGGGCCAGGCGGACGAGGAGCGATCCGTGGATTGGTGCACCGGCGCGGCGCTGGCTGTCCGGCGCGAATTCATCGAGCGCAGCGGCGGCGACGCGTTTGACGAGAGTTTCTTTCCGGCGTATTACGAGGACGTCGATCTGTGCTATCGCGCGCGCTTGATGGGCTATGAGACGATCTACGTCCCTCGCGCGGTGCTGGTGCATTTCGAGTCGCCCGTAATCCCCAACACCAGCCGGCGTTTTTATCGTCTGTGTTACCGTAGCCGGATTATTTTTTGCCTGAAGAATTACACCCTGCGCCAGTGGCTGTTTGAATGGCTGCCGCTTGAGTGCAATTGGTTGCGCGCGCCCTACAGCAAGGGTTTTCGCAAAAAGCAGCTGCGCGCCTATCTCGATGGACTGCTCTTTCTTCTCGGCCGCCGTTTGGATCCTCAGAGCCTGCCGGACGAATAGGCTCCATCGTTTTTTCATCGCGCCCTTCATTATTTGACTTGTCAGTGGAGCATACTATTTTGTAACATTAATGAACGTCATTTGCCAATTGGAGCTCTGAAGATGATAAACACGCCAGAGTGTCTGCTGAGGATTTACGAGGGGCAAGACGAGATGCCGGAGGATTTGAGATTCTCCTTTGAAAATGAGCGTGAGTTGTCAATCAAGCCATTGCCGAAGGATCGCGTGGATCCGGAGCATTGGAATTCGTTTTTTGTCTGCGCCGAGACATCGGCCAAGGAAGTCATCGGCGGTGTCTGTATCGATGTCGGACCGTTGAATTACGGTTCGATGCAGCATGGCAAGATGGGTTTCCTGGAATACGTCTTTGTTCATGCGGATCATCGCGGCAAGGGCATTGGCGAGAAGCTGATCCGGCGCGCGATGGAAGAGGCGCGCAATCGCCGTTGCCAGTTCATCCGTTGCGAGGCGGATTTAAGCAATGCGGCGGAGATGGCGCTTTACCGCAAGTGCGGCTTTGCGCTCGCCGAAACCGGCCAGGGAAGCGAATGTCTGGCCGTGAAGCCGCTGAACACATGAACGCACGCAAAGAAATTGAGATCAGTGATGGCGTCCACAGGGACGCCTTTTCTATTGCATGGCGCCGGTGAATGAGATCAGATATCCATATGTTTTGATGTTGCTAATGCATACAGGTATCCGTGTGCATGGCGTTGAAAAACTTGCTCGATGCCGCAACGTTTGCTGTGTATTCCTGAAAAACGTTGAATAATGTCAGAGAGGTGCATTAATGTCCCCTTCTATCACTGATATTGCTGAAAAAGTTCTTGAATTTAATAGCCGTAAATATGAGCAAGGTTGGTCTTTTTCGCCTGTCGTCATTGAATCGTTGTTCAAATCTGATCGAATCGGAAATGATGAACGTAAAATTTTAACGAGCCTGTTTTTGATGCAATTGGCTGACTGGACGAATCAATCCGCTGAATTGTTGGTTGAATCGTTACTTTTAACGAAGCATCATAGAAATATACTCTTACCACATGCAAACAGGGGCATCCTTGAGCGTCTTTGCAATGTTGTTCTGGTCTCTATGGGTGAACAAAAGATGCGGGAGAATTTCTGTATTCATCTATATCTTAAGGATTTGGAGCTTTATCGCAAGGCATGCGAATATGATCTCGAAGACCTCAATTTTAAATCAGACGATTCCTGCCAAAGCGCCAATAATACATGGCTTGGTGAGTTTGAAAAGTTTAAATCGTTGGCGATGAAATATGGATATAAAAACTCATCGCTTAGAGAGTACAATACTAATAAAAGCCAAGTGCTATATGCTTCAAAATTATTGGGTATGCCAAAGCTGGCTGGGTATTATTTCAAAGGGAATCAATTGGTTCACAGCGGATATATTAATTGCCGGTTACAGGATCATGGTTTGATTGTATTACGTGACCGTGGCGCAGGCACAGCTGGCATAATGACCACTTTACAAGAGGGAGTGTGCTTTTTTCTTTGTCACTTAACGGTCATTTTTGAAAATCTTTTGAATGATGCTGGAGGATTGGCAGAGCTCAAGCAAATCGATACGGAAATTTATGATGTATTCCTTCGCCCTGAACGTGAAAAGAGAGCAGCCGCGCGTAGAAAGAAGATGAAAACGAAAAAATCATCAGGATTTCAAGAGGCATATGAAGATGATTTGAAATACTGGCAAACGATGACACCAGAGCAAAGACTTGATGTTTTTATAACCTTAAGGCGCGACGCTGAATTCTATCATGGGGTGTAATAACGATGCTGCCTGTTAGCGAGTTTGAAGATTTTATGCTGTGCCTGGAAAACAACAATGTCCGCTATCTTATCATCGGCGGAGTTGCGTTTATCTTTCATGTGAAACCGCGCTACACGAAAGACATTGATATTTGGATTGAATGTGAGCCTGAGAACATCAGGAATGTAAACAAGGCTTTAGTTGAGTTCGGAAGTCCGTGCTTATTCGATGAAGATGATACGGACGCAGTGCTGCAAGTCGGAGTAGAGCCTAACCGCATTGATTTGATTTTGAATGTTGAAGAAATGAATTTTGAGAAAGCATGGAAGGCAAGAGTCGTTAATAAATATGGCGCTGCGACTGTAAACTGGATTGGAATCCAGGATTTGTATGAAATCAAGAGCAAGATTGACCATCCCCGTCATCAGAGCGATGCGATGGATTTGAAGTGGGTGCTGGAACATCCACCGGAAAAACCTGAGAAATAGCGACGAACGATGTTTCCCAACGAGGCGCTGCGGAATTTTATACAGGATGAGCATCGGCCCCGGATGAGCGGCGCGGATTTCTTGGAAGGGGAGGTCGCTGTTTTTCTGGCGCTTTGCGCGAAAGGGCTGTCCATCATGGGCGCGTCGCCATTGAGGCTTGCGCAATGCGAGATGCGGATTATCGGGGCGTTCAAGCGCCAGTGCATCGCGGTGCATGGCTGGTGTTTTTTGCCGGACTGTTATGCGGTCGTCGCGCAAGCGGAGAACGCGTCAGGCGCGGCGGAGTCGATCAAACGGTTTCACGGCAAATTAAGCGCGCAGTTCAACGCCGAAGACCGGGCGCCGCGCCGGGTCGTCTGGAGCAAGTTTCAAACGCGGCTGCTGGCGGACGAGAGCGCGCTATATGCGGCGCTGAACGCATTGCATCATGAACCGGTGCGGCGCGAGTATGTGCAGCGCTGGCAGGATTGGCCCTTTTCCAGCGCGCGGTTCTATCTGGAGCGCCTCGGGCGCGAGGAGACTGTCCGAATTTGGCGGCAATATCCTTGCGATGACGGCGTCTTTTTCGACGCGATGCACGGAAGTAAACAATCCACTCAATGACTCTTGACAGGGATTGTTCAATTTGTGAACATCTATCCACCTTCATCTCACAGAGCAGCGCCGGAATGGAAGAAAGCCGCAAGACGATCAGTCAAAAAGACCGCGATTTGGAAATGCTTGAAATCATCGAGCGCTCGCAAGACGGCTCGATCAATCAGCGCGGGATCGCGCGCGAAACGCGCATGGCGCTTGGGCTGGTCAATTCCTGCCTGCGGCGGCTGGCGCGCAAGGGATTGGTCAAGGTCAAGGAAGCGCCGGGGCGGCGGTATCTGTACTACCTGACGCCGAAAGGTTTCGCGGAAAAGAGCCGCTTGACCTATGAATACATCCGCTATTCGGTGCATTTTTACGGCGAGGCGCGCGAACGTTGCCGCAAGGCGATGGAGCAGCTGGCGAAGGAGCAGCGCACGCGCATCGCGCTGATCGGTGGCGGCGACCTAGCGGAAATCGCGTACCTGACCTTGCAGGAGCTCGGACTGGAGTTCGCCGGATTGTTCGATGATGAACGCGCCGGGCAGATGTTTTTCGGCGTCAAGGTGCGTCCGGTGCAGGAGGCTCAAACCGCCGCGTGCGACGCCTGCATCTACACCGGGCTGCAGCATCCCGAGGAAAAAAAGCGTCTGCGCGAGCTCGATTATATCGAGATTTTCAGGTGAGTGTTATGACGCCCACACAATGGCAAATAATCTTGTCGATCCTGTTCATCCCGTCAAAATAAAATGCAACCATCCCATCCAAAAATCTTGATCATCGGCGCCGGTCCAACGGGCTTGGGCGCGGCGCATCGTTTGCAGCAGCTCGGCCATGACGATTGGATGCTGTTCGAGCAATCCGGCGAGGCGGGCGGGCTGGCGCGCAGCGTGACCGATGAGCATGGCTTCACCTGGGACATCGGCGGGCACGTGCAGTTTTCGCACTACAAGCGCTTCGACAATCTGATGGACGCGGCGCTCGGACCGGATGGCTGGCTGCATCATGAGCGCGAAAGCTGGGTGCGCATCCTCGGCGTGTGGGCGCCGTATCCGTTTCAAAACAACATTCATCGTCTGCCGGAAACTGAGCGCCAGCGTTGTATTGAGGGGTTGCGCCGTGCGGCGCAGCGATGCGCGCCCCAGGATGGCTATGCCAATTTCGGCGAGCTGATCGACGACTGCTTC
Organism: Candidatus Sumerlaeota bacterium; assembly: GCA_016928995.1. GTDB lineage: Bacteria > Sumerlaeota > Sumerlaeia > JAFGJS01 > JAFGJS01 > JAFGJS01. Next base: position 19,985 of record JAFGJS010000138.1, read on the forward strand.
GGCGAGGGCGTGGCCGCGCTGTTCATGCGGCCGTATAATTTCAAGGTCTGGGCCTATCCCCCGGAGCAGCTCGGCGTCAACTGGCTGGGCGAGCGGGTGGCGCATCCCGAGCTGGAGAAGATCGAGCGTTCGTTGCAGACGGGGGAGGACAACGTTTCCTGGGGGCCGAACAACACCTTTCGCTTTCCCCGGCATGGCGGCACGGGCGCAGTCTGGCGCGCCGTGGCGCAAGGTTTGCCGCAGGAGAAACTGCGTTTCAATTGCCCGGTCGCCGGGATCGACGCGGACAAGAAAATCGTGCGGCTGGAGAACGGCGAGGAGCATCCCTACGACTGGCTGATCAGCAGCATGCCGCTCGATCTCTTGATCGAAAAGGCGCGGCTGGAAAGCCTCGCCCCGCATGCCGCCCGGCTGCGCTGCTCTGCTGTACATATCACGGGCATCGCGTTAAAAGGCCAGCCGGGTCCGCAGGTCAACGGCAAATGCTGGATGTACTTTCCCGAAAGCAACTGCCCCTTTTATCGCGTCACGGTCTTCAGCAACTACAGTCCGAACAATGTGCCGGACATCGAGCGCTATTGGTCCTTGATGACCGAAGTATCCGAGTCGCCTGCCAAATCCGTGGACGTAGCGCGCGTCGAGGAAGACGTGATCCAGGGCGCGTTGAACGCCGGGCTGATCGAGAGCCGCGATCAGGTTCATCATACGTGGAGCATCCGCGTGGGCCATGGTTATCCTACTCCTACGCTCGGACGCGACGAAGCGCTGAACGAGTTGCTCCCCGCGCTCGAACACCGCGGCATCCTTTCGCGCGGCCGCTTTGGCGCATGGCGCTACGAAGTCTCCAACCAGGACCACTGCATGATGCAAGGCGTCGAAGCCGTGCATCGCATCCTGTATGGCACGCCCGAACTCACCGTCTGGTTCCCCAATATCGTCAACAATCCTCATCCTGCTTTCAGCCGGGATTGGATTTGAAACAAGCGCATCTGTTTTAACCGGAAATTCAAGCATCAAAGAAACGGCATTTGAAGAGGGTCCAGAGGGAGATGAAGCCGTCGGCCCAGTAGATTTTTTTGCCTTCGTAGCGGCCGCGCGGGACGTATTGGATCGGAATTTCCTGGATGTCGTGTCCGGCTTTGATCAGTTTCGCGGTGAGCTCGATGGTGAAGGCGAAGTTGTTGTTGACGATCTGCATGCCGTCGAGCGCTTCGCGGCGGAAGACCTGATAGCAGGTCTCCACGTCCGTGAGGCGTGTGCCGTAGAGCAGGTTGCAGGCGATGTTCATCGCGCGATTGCCCCAGTATTGCAGGAAGGTCATCGTCGGCCTCCCGCGCAGAAAGCGCGAGCCGAACACGACATCAGTCTGGCCGGCTTCGAGCGGCGCGATGAGCGCGGGATAGTCCGCCGGATCGAGCTCAAGGTCGGCGTCCTGAAAGATCACGATGTCGCCCTGGGCGACGGCAAGACCTTCCTTCAGCGCGGCGCCGCGTCCGTTGCGGCGCTGTTGATATATCACCTGCGTATCCTCGTTTTGCTCCTGCGCTTGCAGCAGCTCGCGCGTGCCGTCTTCCGACGCGCCGTCGACGATGATGATTTCCTTGTCAATCGGGACGCAGCGGACCTTATCGAGGATGATGTCGATGGTGCGCTTTTCGTTGTATACCGGGATGATCACGGAAAGTTTCACGGTTGTTGGAACTCCTGGATTTCATAGATTGAAGGATAAGGCAGACCGGGGCGCTCCGGTGTGTAGCGCATCACGCCGCTGTTGCGCAATGAAAGCAGATCGTATTCCCGGCTCTTTACGCCGGGATAATTCGGCGGAAAAAGCGTATAAACGGGACGCTGACGCAGGTTCGGCAGGATGAATTCATGATAAAATTTTCTTGAGTCCTCCACGCGGCGGCGTTGCACGTCGTCGGTTCGCGGATTGACGGGCGGCAGCTCGATCAGCGTCAGCGGCGCATCCGCTTCGCGCACGGGCGTGCGGATCGTTTCGTCGTGCCAGTCCATGGAGAGGAAATTGCTGCCCACGATGTCGATGTCGGGTCTGCGTTTTTCGATCCAGCGCAGATGCCACAGCGTGTAGATATCGTTGTCGCCCGCCGTCACGAGCAGCGCGTTTGGTGCGGCGATGCGCAAGACCTCCGTTCCGTAATTCTCCACGGCGTATGCGCGATCGCCGATCAGTGAATATTCCATGTGCCTTGGCGCATAGTTGCATGGGGTGAAATTAAAGATGAATAAGATCACCGGAACCGCCAATAAGCTGTAAATGGCTGGAGCAATGGTTTGCCGCGGATCGCGCAGGATCTTGCGCAGCGCGAAAGCAACGCCGCCGGGCGCCAGAATCAGCATCCAGGCGGCGAGGGGCATGAAGTAACCCTCGATGTCGGGGATATTGTAGGTCAGCACAAAGAAGAGATTGAGTCCGATTGCGGCGCAGCTAGGCCAGAAAAGCGTCGAGGCGTGATAGAGCCGCCATAACGCGAGCAGCGGAAAAACGAGCATCAGCGCCCCGATGAGCAATGCAGGGGCTGGCGAACGATTTTCAATGGCGAAAGCTGGAAGTTCGCCTTGCAGCTCCCAGCGGACGAATTGGGCGCCGCGCTTTCCGGCGAACTTGAGCCATGTGGCGAGTGTGAATGGACGTTGCGGAGTTTCCATCATGAAACGCTGATGGCGATAGGCGCCGCCCCGGATCGTCTCCATTGTGCGTTCCATGTTAACCGGCGCGCCCCAGTTCATCGGCGGCTGGGCGTTGGCGCGGATGGGCAGATAAACGTACACGCCAAGCCCCAGCGCTCCGGTGACGGCGCAGACTGCCATGCGTTTGACGAAGCGCGAGGTCCAATCTAGCCTGTGTTTTTCTTGCATCGAGCAGATGAGTATGGCGGCGAAGAGAGCTGCGGCAGCGCAGATGGCGAGCATCTGATTGCCCATGGCGAGACCGGCGAGCAGGGCTGCTGCGGCGAACCACCGGCTGTCGCGGCTGTCCATTCCGCGGATGATCAGCAGCATGGCGGCCATGATGGCGGCGGCGTTGAGCAGATACACTTCGCAGATGCCGGCCTGAAGCCAGATGCCGCGCGAAAAGGCGACGCAGGCGCCTGCGCCAAGCGCGATGTATTTTCGCAGCGCCGGATTCTGCGCGAACACCGGATCGAATTCGCGCAACATGCGCCACGCAACGTGGATGGAGCAATAGGCCAGGCTGGCGGCGGCGCATGCGCACATCAGGTTTAAGCGATAAGCGATCGTGCCGGCCGGCAGCATGGCGAAGAGTTTGCCCAGCAGCATGAACAGCGGATAGCCCGTGGGATGGGCCACGCCCAATACATGGCTGGCCGTGGTCAGTTCGATGCCGTCGCCCCAGTAGGCGCCGGGATTGGCCGTCAACAGATAGACCAGCAGGACCAGCGCAGCGCAAAGCACATCGCCGGGGCCGTGAAGGCGATCGGCGATGTCTGCTTTTTGAGCGGCGATCGAAGCGGATGCGGCGGCTTTCATGGCTGCCTTGCCCTGCCGGCGCTCCGGCGTTTTTCGATGTAGTAGATTCGCGTGACGAAGTTCTGTTCAGTGTAGCGGTAAAACCAGGCCAGCGCGTTTTGGTTGGGATTCACTTGGCCGGCGGACGTTTGCATAATATCCGGAAAGAGCGGTATCAATTGAGACTGATATTCTTGAATCGGCCGCAGTTCATAGATCGCTTCGAGCGCCTCTTTCAATTCGACGACCTGATTCCATCCAGTGTATGCGCTGATGATGACGATATAGCTTTTTTCCGGCAGGTGTTCGAGGCTGAGGCCGTTGAGCGGCAGCGAAGTGATGTTGTAACCGGACCAGTAAGACATTTTGACCGCGCCGATTCCATGCTGGGCGTTGTAGATTTCATGACAAAAAATCGGCGTGGACGAAGTGATGGGGAGTTCATGCGCTTTCAGATGCTCCGCCGCTTTACGCACGTCGCCCCATGCCTCGCGCTGGAGCATCAGCACCGCGGCGCTCCAGGTCAGCGCGTGCATCAAAATGAGCGCGGCGGTGATGGAGCGCAGAAGGCGGCCGGGCGCTGTCCCTCGACGAGACCAGCGTGTGAAGGCGAATGCGGCAAGGATTGCGACGATGGGTATAACCGGCAGCAGATAACGTTCCTGAAAGGATTTGAACAAAGTCTGCATCAGCAGCAGCGCGATGATCAGGTACGCCGAGATCCAGCAGAATTGCTGATCGGAGTATTTGCCGGAACGCAGCATGGCGACCCAGCCCCAAACGATGAAGATGAACACCGGCAGCGTGACATAGTAGGGGAAGAGGTAGATGAAATCCTCGATGGTGTGGAGATTGGCGATGAGCCAGATGGCAAGGCGATGTCCCGCGCGCTCCGCGAACTGGTCTTGATGCGGACTTTGCAGATACATATGGATGATGAGCGTCCAGCCGGCCAGCGCCACAAGCGGGAGCGCGATGGCTGATTCGCGCCGGCGAATCGGGCGCGAATAAAGCTTCCAGATGGCGTAAAGTTCCAGCGGAAGGAGCAGGAATCCCTGGTATCGCGTGAAACCCGCGAGGAGTCCGGCGATAATGGCATACGTGAGGATCTTGCTGGGCTCCGGCACGCGGCGGTCGACGAAGGCCTTGAGTTTGAAACGCGTGGCCTTTTCCGTTTCACGCAGAGCGTACAGCGTCACCCAGAGGCTGGTGACGAAAAAAAAGACGAACAGCGAGTCGCTCATCACGCGGATCGACCAGCGCCAGGGGATCGGCTGCGCCGCATAAATCAGAATAGCGTACAGGGCGCAGAGCTTGCCGTCGATCATGCGCGCGATCAGATAGATCGGAATCAGCACGGCGACCGAGGCGAAAATGCTGATCAGTTTTCCCGCGGTTTCAATGTCGAAGTTCAGCAGCGACATGCCATATGTCAGCAGACCGTATAACGGCGGCCAGAAATGCGCGCCGCCGCTGAATTCCGGGTGGGTGTATCGTGTGATTTGCAGGATCCCGTCGGTGTATTCGCCGGTGTTCAGATTGATCAGGCAGATCCGGATGATCAACAAGAGGAGGCAAATCGCGATCACAGCGGCTTGCTCGTGCGTGAATGCGATGATGCCGAAGTCGAATCGGTCTTCTTGAGCTAACTGGCCAGTTTCAGGCGCCGTGCGCATTGGGGAAGTATCTTCTCGCCGTCAACCGGCGGTGGATTTACATTTTGCTGAACAACTCCTTGATTGACGTTACTCAAGCCGTGGATTATTGGTCAATTTCAATCTGGACGAATGAGCGGACAATGGCTGAGGAAAAATCGGAATCACGCGTGCAGCAGACGCTGGCAGCGCTGAGGGCGTCGCCCGGCATACGGAAAAACATCGTGCATTGGCACAAGATCGAGCCGCGCCCGGCGCGATACGCTCCGTTTCCGGATTCCATCCCAGCGGAGTTGACCAGCGCGCTGAAACAACGCGGCTTCGAACAACTCTACACGCATCAGGCGCAGGCCATCAACCACGCGCTCAACGGGCGGCACGTGGTCATCGTCACGCCAACCGCGTCGGGCAAGACGCTGTGCTATAACGCGCCGGTGCTGAAGAGCATCCTCGACGATCCGCAGTCGCGCGCGCTGTATCTCTTCCCAACCAAGGCGCTCTCGCAGGATCAGATGAACGAGTGCCACGAGCTCAGCGCGGCGCTCGGGCGCGACATCAAGGTCTACACCTACGACGGCGACACGCCGGCCAATGCGCGCCGCGCCATCCGCACCGCTGGCCACATCGTCGTGACCAATCCCGACATGCTGCACACCGGCATCCTGCCGCATCACACGAACTGGATCAAACTGTTCGAAAATCTGAAGTACGTCGTGATCGACGAGATTCACCACTATCGAGGCGTGTTCGGCGCGCACCTGGTCAATGTTGTGCGGCGCTTGCGCCGGATCGCCAAGTTTTACGGCGCGAATCCGGTGTTCATCTGCTGCAGCGCCACTATCGCTAATCCGGCGGAACTGGCGCGCGAGGTGGTTGGCGAGGACTGTGAGCTGGTCGATGACAACGGCGCGCCGCAAGGGGAGAAGGCGTTCCTTTTTTACAATCCGCCGGTCGTGAACGCGGAACTCGGCATCCGGCGCAGCGTGCTCAGCGAAACGCGGCGGCTGGCCTCGCGCTTTTTATCCAAGGGCATCCAGACCATCGTCTTCGCCCGCTCGCGGTTACGCGTGGAAATCCTGACCACATACCTCAAGCGCAGCGCCGTTCGCTTGCGCATCGATCCCGAACGCGTCAAGGGCTATCGCGGCGGCTACCTGCCGCTGGAGCGCCGCGCCATCGAGCAGGGTGTGCGCGACGGCAGCATCCTTGGCGTCGTCTCCACAAACGCGCTGGAGCTCGGCATCGACATCGGCCGTTTGCAGGCCGCGATCCTCGCCGGATATCCGGGCAACATCGCCAGCACCTGGCAGCAGGGCGGCCGCGCCGGACGCTCCGCTGGCGCATCGGTCGTGATCCTCATCGCCAGCAGCTCGCCACTCGATCAGTTCATGATGAATCATCCGGAGTACTTCTTCGGCGCATCGCCCGAGGCCGCCGTGGTCAATCCCGACAACCTCGCCATTCTCGCCAGCCATGTGAAGTGCGCCACGTTCGAATTGCCCTTCGAGGACGGCGAGGCGTTCGGCGACGTGAATCCCGAGCCGCTGCTGAACTACCTGGAGCGCGAGGAGATCGTGCGCCACGCCGCCGGGCGATGGTATTGGTCCAACGAGGCGTTCCCGGCGGAAGGCGTTTCGCTGCGCACGCCGGGCGTGGAGAACTTCGTCATCATCGACGTGACGCAGGCCGGACAGCAGCGCACGCTGGGCGAGGTGGATTACGACTCTGCGCCCATGCTGATCCATGAAGACGCGATCTATATGCACCAGAGCCGGCCATACTTCGTCGAACGGCTCGATTGGGACGGACGTACGGCGTACGTGCGGCAGGTCAAGGTGGACTACTACACCGACGCGCAGTCCAAGAGCGAAATCCGCGTGATCGAAGTGGACGAGCACGAAAAGTTTGCCGTGCCCGATGTGGCGCAGCCCGGCGGCACGGACCGCACGGACAATGTGGCACAGCCGCCCTCGGCTGTGACCTCTGACGCTCAACTCCTCGCCGCGCTATGCAATCCCGGCATCGCGCGCAATTTCGGCGATGTCAGTGTGCAGACCGTCGTGGCGAAATACAAAAAGATTAAATTCGAGACTCACGAAAACGTCGGCTGGGGCGACGTGCACCTGCCGCAGAGCGAAATTCAGACCGAGGCCTACTGGATCACCTTTCGCCCCGAACTCAAGCAGATTCTCAGTCAGGCCGGACTCGACATGGGCGCCGGGCTCAACGCGCTGGCGCATGCCGTGAACAACGCTGTGCCGGTCTTCGCCCTGTGCGATCCGCGCGACATCTTCACTGTGCCGATGGTCCGCGCGCCGTTCGACCAACTCCCCACGTTGTACGTCTACGACCGCTATCCCGGCGGCATCGGCCTCTCGCGCCGCGTGTACAGCATCGACGTTGACGTCTTCCAGGCTGCCCGCCGCATGATCGCGGATTGCCCCTGTTCCGAAGGCTGCCCCAGCTGCACCGGTCCCGCGCTGGAAACCGGCTCTACCGGCAAGCGCACCGCCGCCCTGTTGCTCGACCAATTGCTGGAGCAAATAGCTGATCCCACGCTTCAGCATCATACGGCAAGTGACGAATAGAAGAAGAGATAAATATTGAAGAAGAGAGATCAATGGAAAACAAACGAACGACATTTTTGCTTGCGATCCTTTTTAAAGTTTTGCTGATTCCATCCGCACTGGTCGCTCAAATCCAGGATGGCATAGGTCCTGTGAACCCGAGCATTGATGACCATGCGATTTTCTATGCTTCACTGTATTACTCGGACGAAGACGGCAATGGCGCTTCGGATTGCATGATTGGGCTGGCGCAAGGAAATCCGGGAGGATATTCATCGTATGCATGCATCATCCGCTTCCGGTCGGACATTGGATTTGTGGACGCACATAATGGCTCTGAATATACTTATGACGCCGCGAATCCCGTTCCCCTCGGCAAGGCATTCGGAGTGAAATACGAAGCATGGTTTGACGTGGATGTGAGAGCCGGCAGCTGGACTCCGTGGGTCAAAGGCCCCGGCATGGCCGCGCCGGTGAAAATTCTGGATCATGCCGGTTTCAGGGCTAAAAACATCTCTCGGCTGGATACATGGAAAGCCGTGCATCAAAACACGGGAGATGATGGACTGGATGTTAGAACGGTCGGCCGGGTGGCGGCTGTGGGCGATGTTCCGCCGTCCTATGATGAAGCCAGCATCGCCTCCGTCGAGATTCAACCGGACGGGCTGAACCAAGCCTGGGATACGGAGATGCGATCATACACCGCCACATTCCCCAATGGAACGGCATACGTTGATATCTCGGCTGTGCCGCTGCAAAATGGAACGACGATCTCCGGAACAGGCAAAATGGATTTATCCGGCGGCAAGGGCCGATTGACTTTGACGGCCACCTCCGAAAGTGGCGCCGCCGCCAGGTCATACGTGATTGACTGGCGCTATACGGATCCAACCAAAGACGCGACGCTAAGTTCGCTCAAAATCACGGATGCAGCGGGCAACATCGAATACGGTAAATTGCGCCCGGACTTTTCTCCAACGGTCGATGCGTACACCATCGATCTTCCTTATGGCTTAAAATCGATACGCGTGCAAGCAGCCGCTAGCGCTGCGTCGAACGGCGCTCGTGTTTCAGGCGCGGGTGTTGTGTATGTAGTTTCCGATACGCAAACGGAAACTATCACGGTGACATCGGCAGATGGAACCGCCGCCAAGACATACCAGCTGCTATTATCCGCGGATAAAAAGCGCGTCTTTTTCGCATCGAACATGGGAGACATGAACAACCCGTCCAATCAATGGCGCATGGAGCGCAGCAAAAAATCGGATAACTGGATCGTCTTCTGGGAAGCGGGATATGGTCTGAATCCAAATGACGACGCCGATGACGGACTCCGGGTCGATGTCGATAACCTGCTCGCGATAGCGGAAAAAAGTTACAAGATGTACAGCGACACATTGAAATTCATTGAACCGGGCCGTTCCAAAGCAGATCAGTATAAAATGATGATCCTGCTGTATTATACCAAGGATTGGATCGCCAGCGGCTCCGGCGTCGATCAGACCATCGGCCAATTAAACCTGAGCGCCTGGGGCGCCAGAGCCGGAGCGATCACCATCGCGCATGAAGTCGGCCATTGCTTCCAGTACCAGTCCGGCGCCGATCAACATCCATTTCCTGCCGGCCAGACCGAAGCCGGTTGGAAATGGGGCCTTGGCGATGACGGCGAAGGCGGCAATGGCTGGTGGGAGCAGTGCGCACAGTGGCAGGCCTTTAAGGTCAATCCCGAACAACAATTCACCACCCATGAATTCAAGAGCTTTCTCGGAAAAGAACACACGCATCTGTTGCATGAAGACGGCCGGTATCAAAAGTACTTTATTCAGGACTACTGGACCTACCTTCACAGCTGGGATTTCATCGGCCGCATGTGGCGCGAGACGCGCTTCTCCGAAGACCCTGTGGAGACTTATCAGCGCCTCACCGGCGTGAGCCAGTCGCGGTTTAACGATGAAATGTACGAATGCGCCGCGCGCTTCGCCACCTGGGACATTCCGCATCTCGCGGAACTCGGCAAGAGCCATATCCTGGATCGCCCTGCCAATCCGCTTCTGCCCGCCGAGGACGGCCGCTGGATCGTCGATCCCAAGCAATGCATCGAAAATTACGGATATAATATCGTGCGCCTCAACGCGCCGGACGTCGCCACTCGGATCAGTGTGTTTTTCGAAGGCAAAGCCGGCATGGACGGCTATCGCGCGATCAATGTGCAAGAAGCCGGATGGCGCTATGGCTTTGTCGCACTCTTGAAAAACGGCGCGCGGGTGTATAGCGACATGGCTTCAGCGAACTACGACCAGATGAACAATTCCAATCCATCTGGCGCCTTGAATTTTGATTGCCCGGACGACTGCGAAGATCTTTGGTTCGTCGTTTCCGGCGCCCCACAACGCCACTGGCGCCACAAATGGGACGACGACGTCGCCAACGACGAACAATGGCCCTATCAAGTCAAGTTCGCCAACACCAACCCCTTCGGCGCCGCCAATCCAGATTGACTATTATTTATTGGATTGGGGCGATGAAATAGAGGTCCGCGCATCATAATTTTCCCGAAAAAAATGGGTGGATCTTAAGGTGGGTATTACTCCGGGATTCGTTCACAAGTCAAGCCAAATAGAAAGAAATAGAGTCATGGTCGTGTGATTCGTGCGACATCTTTATCGTGACCAACTAACTTTAATCCTTCGTCCTTTTAAGGGGACTCCGTTAAATTGTTCAATAATCTTTTGTCCAATCATCTCATTTTTAACTGTAATAAATATAATTGTCCCCAAAAACTGGACAGCCATTAAGGTGGATTTTTCTCCGGTTTTCGTTCGAAAATTCAGAGGAACGAAAAGGAGA
>JAFGJS010000139.1 GCA_016928995.1 Candidatus Sumerlaeota bacterium
CCATCTGTTCCTCCCGGAATGGATTGATTATCGCAGGAGCGAGGATGCCTCAACTCACTGCTTTGTCAACCACCCCGTGGGGGGGGGGCACTTGGAAGTTGAATCCGGGTCATAGGGATTGGGGGCGCGCGCCATTTGCATGCTGCACGGCGCCCTGGCCGCCGGAGATCAGCGAGCATTCACCGGAGGCGTGGTCGGTGGATTTGACCGATCCCCGATCTCCACGCCGGATGAAACCGGAGCGGAAGTTTTCGTTGTATTGGCGGAGAGACGCGGGCGCGTAGCGCTGAAACGGGCGCGGTATTTTTTATTGGAGCGTTGGTTGATGGCGAAGAAAAAAGCGATGGTTGATCCTGAGACGATTGCGCGGAAGGCCGTGGCAGCCTTGAAGCGGGAATATGATGGCGCGACTTGCGCGCTGGAGCACCAGAGCGCGTTGCAGCTGTTGATCGCGACGATTCTTTCGGCGCAGTGCACCGATGCGCGGGTGAACCTGGTGACGAAGGAGCTCTTCCGGAAATATCGCGACGCGCAGGCGTTCGTCAAGGCCCCGCAAGAGGAACTCGAGCAGGACGTTCGCTCCACGGGATTTTATCGCAACAAGGCGAAGTCGATCAAGGGGGCTTGTTTGAAGATTGTGGAGGATTTCGGGGGCGAAGTGCCGGGGACGATGGATGAGCTGCTGACGCTGCCGGGCGTGGCGCGAAAGACGGCGAATGTCGTGCTGGGAACGTGGTTCGGGAAGAATGAGGGCGTTGTGGTGGACACGCATGTGAAGCGGATCAGCGGCCTGCTTGGCATGAGCCGGGAGTCCTCGCCGGAAAAGATCGAACAGGAGCTGATGCGGCTGATTCCGCGCGAGGAGTGGACGAATTTCTCGCATCAGTTGATCTGGCACGGCCGGAAGGTGTGCGTGGCGCGCCGTCCGAAGTGCTGCGCATGCATGATGTCCGGTTTTTGTCCGTCGGCGATGCTCTCGCCTTGATCCGTTTCCGGCGTTGCTATGGCTTTTGCCGCTGCAGGCGCTGATACTCGGCGAAATGCTGTTGGGCCAGTTCGTTTTGGCCAGTGTCGCGATAAGCCATTGCGAGATTGTAATGAACGTAGCTGTCTTCAGGATCGACGCGGACCAACTGCTCCCAGAGTTGAATGGCTTTGCCGGTATTTCCCTCTTGAGCGAGAAGAATGGCAAGGGCGTTGGCCGCAAGCAGCGCATCCTGGTTCCAGCCAGCGATGGAAACATCAAGAGCCTTGCGGTAGTATTGGGCGGCTCGTTTTTTATCGTGATCATATTCCTCGGTCAAATGGCCTAAAAAATAATTCGCCCAAACGTCCTCCTCATCACTAATTTCCAGCAATTCTTTCGTAATTTTTTTAGCGTCTTCGATTCTATTTTCCCTTTGGGCGATCAAGGCTTTGATGGCGTGCCCATTCAAGCGTTTGGGATCGATTTGATGCGCTTGTTTGACGAGTTCTTCGGCTTTGCGATACTCCCCTTGCTCGAAATATACCTTTGCGAGTTCGAGCATGATGTCGAAGGCTTCAGGAAATGTTTTATAGCTGTTCTCATAGACTTGCCGGGTGCTGTTCCAGGCGGCGGACCAGGCGAAGCTTTCGATCGTGGCGGCGATGCGCCAGCCAATGAGCAATGCAAAAACGGCGAGGACAATTTTATTTCGGTTTTGCTCGAGCATGGCCGCCAGACGCCGGAGGATGTCGACAAAAAGCAACGCGAGTCCCATGCTGGCGAGAACCATGTAGTAGTCTCCCCAGGGGCCGTTGCGAAAGCCGAGGATGTTGCTCATGGGCAGAAAACCGAGCAAGAACCACGCCATACCGAGCGCTTGGATGGGATAGCGTTTGCGGGCGAACAAGGCGAAGGCGATCAGGCCCCAGAGCAGAACGGCGTAGAGTGTAAGGTATGCGATAGAAACTTGTCCCCAGTAGTATCCGCCAAAAAGGGCTTGCCGTCCAAAGGGCCAGAGCCAGTCGCTGAGATGCAGCAGCGTAAAGTATGGCGAGGAGACGATGACGCTGTCGCGGGCCATGTTGGTGAAGCTGCCTTGCAGTTCCCATGCGGTTCCTCGAATGTCGCGCAGGATCATATACAGCACGAATGCGGAGGCCAACACGGCGTATTGAATCCACACGCGTTTATTGCGCAAGCGTTCGGGGCGGAGATAGAAGTCGATGGCAAAGAGAATCGGCGCCAGGCTGATCGCGCCTTCATAGCTCGTAAGCGCGAGCATGGTGAAGATCCAGCAAAGCCCCAGCCGGCGCCATTGTTGTTCGCCGTTTTGCGCGCCGGGATCGTAATAAAAAATCAGGCTTGCGGCGGCGAATCCTGTCATCATTTGCAGGTTGACCGCGCTGAGCCAGGCGGTGCTGGAGACCATGGTGGGGGCGAGCAGCCAGATTGCGGAGGCCGCCAGACACCAGTGTGAATCCAGCAGCCGGCGAAAGAGCATGTTGACCATGATGAGGCTGAAAAGCCCCACGCTGATCGCCAGGGCGTGAACCGGGACCATGCCGCCAGAGCGGTAAAGCGCGTCGAAGGCAATGAAGAGCAGATTTTTCACTGGGCGGAAGAAGCCGTAAAAATCGAAGAAAATCATATCAATCCAACTGTTGCGCGAGCGGATGTGATAGAGCTCCTGGATGTCGTCGAGGGGGAAGAATGGCGCGCGGACCGATTGCAGGTGAATCGCGATGTAGCAGAGGGCGATAGCCAGCATTCCCCAGAGCTGGATTCTGCGATGGGGGGGCTGTTGTGGGGTTGGGGGATTCTCAGGCAAAGCGCCACGCTCCGGTTGTTTTAAGTCGAGCAGCGCGGCGATGGAGGAGGTTTGTCTGTGTGGCTTGGCCGTTACGCTGACTCTACAATCTTTAGATGATGTGTCGTGCGAGGCGCAATGAAATTTACGCAAAGATTTTGACGGTGGGATCCGGCATCTACGGCGCGCGCCGAATGACAGGCTCGATGATCGATTTGCGTTGCCGCGATGATCTTTGGTTTTTTACAATTGGCAATGCGATCGTTGCGGCGAAGCGCGATGTAAAGGCGATCAAAGTCGAGGGAGTTTTATGGGAGAGCATATTCCGGCGGGTCTGACGTTGATCCTGGCGCTGGGAGTTGCGGCGCAATGGCTGGCGTGGCGATTGAAGCTGCCGTCGATTGTTTTATTGATGGGTTTCGGCTTTCTCGCCGGACCGGTGATGGGCTGGCTGGATCCGGACGCGCTGATGGGAGAGTTGCTGTTGCCGCTGGTTTCGATGTCGGTGGCGTTGATTTTGTTCGAGGGCGGCTTGACGCTGCGGCTGGAGGATCTGTCGAAGATCGGCGCCACGGTGCGGAATCTGGTGACGATTGGGGTGGCGGTGACGTGGGCGCTGGCCGCGGCGCTGGCGGCGCTGCTGCTGGGGATGGAGCCGCCGTTGGCGGTGCTGTTCGGGGCGATCTTGACCGTGACGGGGCCGACGGTGATTCAGCCGATGTTGCGGCACATCCGTCCGCGCGATCCGACGGGATCGATTCTGAAGTGGGAGGGGATTGTGATCGATCCGATCGGGGCGCTGCTTGCAGTGATCGTGCTGGAGGCGATTCTGAGCGGAAGCATGCTGCGCGCTCCGGCGGACGTGCTGATGGCGCTGGGCAAGACGGTGGTGATCGGCGGCGGTCTGGGCGCGGCAGGGGCGGTGTTTTGCACGGCGGTGCTGCGGCGATACTGGGCGCCGGATTATTTGCAGAATGGGATTATTCTCGCGGTCGTGATTTTGGCGCATGTGCTGACGAATCACTTTCAGCCAGAGGCGGGTTTGGCGGCGGTGACGGTGATGGGGGTGATGATGATCAATCAGCGTTATGCGCGCATCGAGCATATCGTGGAGTTCAAGGAGCAGCTGCAGGTGCTGCTGATCTCCGTGTTGTTTATCGTGCTGACGGCGCGGCTGGATGCGAAGTTTCTGCTGACTTTCGGCTGGCGGGGTTGGGTGTTTGTGGCGCTGCTGGTCTTGCTGGTGCGTCCGGCGGCGGTGTTCGCCTCCACCTGGCGGTCGAAGTTGACGCTGAAGGACAAACTGTTTTTGTGCAGTCTGGCGCCGCGCGGGATCGTCGCGGCGGCCGTGGCGGCGGTTTTTTCGTTGGAGGTCGGCCAGTCCGAGCTGCTTCCGGAAGCGATCAAGAATCAGGCGGCGCTGCTGACGCCGGCGATGTTCCTGGTGATTTTTTCGCTGGTTGTGATTTATGGCGTTGCGGCGCCGATCGTGGCGCGGCGTTTGCGTATCGCGGACGCCAATCCACAAGGCGTGCTGTTCGCCGGAGGGGATTATTGGGTGCTGACGATGGCGCGGGTGTTGCGGGATGAGGGCTTTAACGTGCTGATCGTGGATACGAACCAGTTTAATGTGAAAGTGGCGCAGCTGGAGGGCGTGCCGGCTTATCATGGGAGCGTGCTGTTCGAGGGGATTCTGGACGAGGTTCCGCTGGGCGGCATCGGGCGTCTGCTGGCGATGACTCCGAACGACGGAGTGAATTCGCTGGCGGCGCGCAATTTCACGCGGATTTTCGGCCGTTCGGAGGTTTATCAGTTGCGCGAAGGCGGCGGCGATAGGACCAAGGTGAAAAAGGCGAAACTATCCAGCCGGCTGGAGGGCCGGGCGTTGTTTGGAGAGAATGTGAGTTATGGCGAGATTCAGCGGCGGTTTCGCGAGGGGGGTGTGATCCATGCTTTTACGATCACGGAGGAGTTCACCTATGCGAAATTCCGCGAGGCTTTCGGCGAGGAGGCGCTGCCGCTGTTCATCGTGACGGAGGGCAAGGGTTTGCGCGTGATGACTAATGGCGACGCGGATCCTCAGCCGGGGCAGAAGCTGATCGCGCTGGTGGATAAGAAGATGGCTTTGCGCGGTTCATCGTCCCGGCCGTTGAACCGCGAGCCGGATGACGAAGATCTTGAAAACAGCGCCGACCTGTAATATGCTTGATGATATAGCAAACGGAGGTTGAGGCGAGATGCCTGTTTATGAATATGAGCACCTGACGGAGACGGACTGCAAGGCGGGATTCCGTTTTGAGCTTGTGCAACCGATCAAGGATGACGCGCTGAAGAATTGCCCGGAGTGCGGCGCGCCAGTGCAGCGCTTGATTTCGCGGACGTTTGTCAGCACGCCGACGGGAGATTCGCAGCTGAAAAACATGGGTTTCACCAAGCTGGTGCGGCGCGATGAGGGCGTGTATGAAAACGTGACGAAAACCGATAAAGACGCACATCGCTATATGGAACGCGGAAAGCCGGAAACAATTCCCAACCTTAAAGGCAAGATCACGGACTGAAACGCTGAAAAATCTTCCTTTCGTACGAAGAGCAGGTTTTTTTTCGATGCCGAATTTGAATGGTCAGCATCCGGGGCGCAGGCGTTACCGGACGTTCAGCGATTACTTGTCTGAGCGTTTCGGGACGCGGGTGTATAAGGCGACGATCGATGCGGGCTTCACCTGTCCGAATCGGGATGGTTCGGCGGGCGTGGGTGGATGCACGTATTGCAACAACGAGGGCTTCAGCGTGAACAGCCGGCGCGATCGCGCGTCCGCTCTGGATGTTCGCAAGCAGCTGGAGCAGGGGGCGCGTTTCCTGCGGCGGCGGTACAAGGCGGAGAAGTTCCTCGCTTACTTTCAGGCATATACGAACACGTACGCGCCGGTTGAGGAGCTGCGGGCGCTGTATGACGCGGCGCTGGAGCATCCGGACGTGGTGGGGCTGGACGTAGGGACGCGGCCGGATTGCGTGCCGGATGATGTGCTTGAATTGTTGCGGGAATACACGAACCGGACGGGCGATGTGTGGCTGGAGCTGGGTCTGCAAAGCGCGAACGATGCGACGCTGAAGCGGATCAACCGGCGGCATGACGCGGCTTGTTTTTTCGATGCGATGGAGCGGGCGAAGGGGCGCGGCCTGAAACTGTGCGTGCATGTGATCCTCGGCTTGCCGGGCGAGTCGCGCGAGGACATGCTCCATACGGCGCGGGCGCTCAGCGGGTTGGAGTATCATGGATTGAAGCTTCATTTGCTGCATGTGAACCGGGACACGGCGCTGGCGAGGGAATATGAGCGCGGGGAGTTGCGCACGCTGACGATGAAGGAGTATGCAACGCTGGCGGTCGATTTTTTAGAGTATGTTCCGCCGGATGTTGTGATCCAGCGTTTGACGGGGGAAGGGGCACCGGACGTGCTGATTGCGCCGAAGTGGTGCTTGAGCAAGAGCGAGGCGCTGAATGCGATTCACGACGAGATGGAACGGCGGGATTTCCATCAGGGCAGCCGTCTGACGGCGCGTCCGGAGTCAATGAAGATTTAAAGGGCGTTCCGGTGTGGATTTCATCCACGATCAAAATTCGAAATCTGAAAATTCTAAATCCGAAACAAATTCCAAATTCTAATTTTCAATATCACGAAACATACCCGGATTCAACTTCCAAGTGCCCCCCCCACGGGGTGGTCACGTGTTCTTTGAGAATACAACTGCTGGCGTGGCGAAGCCAAGC
>JAFGJS010000140.1 GCA_016928995.1 Candidatus Sumerlaeota bacterium
AGCCGGTTCGAGAAGCGGCTGACCGGCGTGAGCGCGTCGGGCAGCGTGCGACCTGGGCTATCGCGGGTACGGCTACGCCGATCCATGCGACGTGCAGGTCGTCCAACGGCGGCGCAAAGGGATTTCGCGCGCGCTGCGGCGCTGGTGGAAGCGGCGCAGCGCCATCGAGCCGGTGATCGGCCACGTCAAATCCGAAAGCCGGATGGAACGCGACTGCCTGGTCGGCGTGATGGGCGACAAACTCAACGTGATCCTTGCGGCCTGCGGCTTCAACCTGCGCAAACTGATGCGGGGTTCGCCGATTTTTTGCGCTTTTTGCTTCTCGCGTGGTCTTTGTTCCAGCGCCTTATGGCTCGCTTCCGGCCGATTGGAGCTTTTCTCAACCGTTCAGGACGCCTTCAGCGGTCTTCAACGGCTTGACAGTCTAATCGGATTCGCGCCACAAGCGTTTTTCAGCATCGACTACACAATGACGAAGATAAATGTGACCAGAATTTTGGCAGGTATCGCCCTGAAACAAAACAAAAACATAGCTGGAATGAAGCAATCCAGTAGCTTATCAATGTTGATGTAAACGACTGATAATCTTGGATATGGCGGAGAGGGCGGGATTCGAACCCGCGGATACGGTTTACCCGCATCAACAGATTAGCAATCTGCCGCCTTCAGCCACTCGGCCACCTCTCCGCATTTTATGAGGTTGTGTGATGGCGGGTTCGCCCCGCCAGGCTGAACGCGTTTTTTATTGGCAAACAAGGCTGCGATTCTTAATTCCGCCGATTACAAAGAGCAAGCAAAAAAACAACGGCGCGTGATTTCCTGCGGGGATCTTGAGGCTTGACTTTGACCGCTGATCCGGGAACGATTCGCCTTCCAAAGCCGCGTTGGTGGCGGCTTCGATTGTGCATAAGGATGAGACGATGACGGAATCCAATATTGTATTTGCTGATCGCAATGATAGAAGAGCTGTGGAAGAAGGCGTGAAATTCGCTCCAAAGTTCGACGAAAACGGCCTGATTCCGGCGGTGACGACGGACTATCAAACCGGTGAATTGCTGATGCAGGCCTTCATGAATGCGGAGGCGCTCAAGCGCACGATTGAACTGGGCGAGGCGGTGTATTGGAGCCGCAGCCGCCAGGAAATCTGGCACAAAGGCGCGACCAGCGGCATGGTTCAGAAGGTGCGCGAAATCCGCACCGATTGCGATCAGGATTGCATCTGGCTGCGTGTCGAGATGATCGGCGGGGCCTGCTGCCACACCGGTTACCGTTCCTGTTTCTATCGCAGCGTCCCCGTCGGCGGCGATCCGGCAGGCGAAATCGATATGCAGTTCGAAGAGAGTCAGAAGGTCTTCGATCCCAATAAGGTTTATGGGAAGTAATGCAAGTTCCGGTATAACGTGAGGTAAAGGCCAGAATTGGCGCGCGATCACAAACCAAGAAAAGGATGATCAACCGATGACAGCGAATCTGTTTATTCCGGATGGCTACAGCTCTTTGCTCAATGTACAGCAGACGGAAAGAGCGATCATGCTGATCAAGGACTTCTTTCAAACCAACCTGGCCTTCGAATTGAATCTGGCAAGAGTCACTGCGCCGCTTTTTGTCGAAGGCGGGACCGGGATCAACGACGATTTGAACGGCATTGAAAAGCCCGCCTCTTTCGCGGTGTCCGGCATGGATGGCGCGCGTGTGGAAATCGTGCAGTCGCTGGCCAAATGGAAACGAATGATGCTGGCTGATCTGGGCGTCGAGCGCCATGCCGGCATTTACGCGGATATGAACGCGATTCGCCCGGATGACAAGATCGACAACACGCATTCCATCTATGTCGATCAGTGGGATTGGGAGCAGGTGATTGCGGCGGAAGACCGGGACCTTGATTATTTGAAGCGGATCGTTCGCAAGATCTATGACGTTATCCGCCGGACGGAAAAGTATATCAGCTACGAATACTCCATGATCGAGAGCATGCTCCCGGAGCACATCCATTTTATTCACTCCGAGGAACTGGAGGCGATGTATCCGGACGCGACGCCCAATGAAAGGGAGAAGCGGATCTGCAAGGAGCACGGCGCCGTCTTCATCATCGGCATCGGCGGTCCGCTGAAAAACAGCGAATATCATGACGGCCGGGCGCCAGATTACGATGACTGGATCACGCCGACCGTCAACGGCTATAAGGGCTTGAACGGCGATATTTTTGTGTACAATCCCGTGTTGGATTCCGCCTTTGAACTTTCCTCGATGGGCATCCGTGTGAGCAAGGACAGTCTGATTCAACAGCTGGAAATCCGAAAGCTGACGGAGCGGAAGGAATTATTTTTCCATCAGCGGCTATTGAATGGCGAGCTGCCTCTTTCCATCGGCGGCGGGATCGGGCAGTCCCGCCTCTGTATGCTTTATCTGAAGAAGGCGCACATCGGCGAGATCCAAGCGTCCATCTGGCCTAAGGCGATGCGGGAAGAATGCCGTCAGCATAATGTTTTTCTCTTATAGCGATTCATCAGGATCGACGAGGCCGAGTTTAATCAGGCGGCTGCGAATCGCTCCACGAGAACGTCCGAATTTATTTGCGATTTCTTTGGGCGGCAGGCCGTCGTAAAACATTGCGCGGACGTTTTCATCTTCCTCCTTCGTCCATTTCGCTCCGCGCCGATTATTTGCGGGTGGCGCCTGCGGCTGCAGCGAATCAACTTGCCGTTTGAGTTTCTCGATGCTCCAAGCGCCATCATCTGGAACGATTTGCAGCTCGTGATGGCTCCGGTCATCATCAAGGCCGGCGTCAAAAGATAGGTTCGTGTCGAGGCTGTTGTTGCGGCAGTATTTGCGAATAACTTCGGTGAAGTCTTTTCCGTATTGTTTCAGCTTGCGTTCTCCGACGCCGGTGATTTGGATAAAATTATCGAGCGTGGCCGGACGGCGCCGGGCCATATCGCGCAGGGCAGCGTCGCCAAAGACCATGTATGGCGGGATGCGCTTGATCTCTGCGATTTCCTTGCACAACCGCCGCAGCTCTTTGTAAAGGCCGCGATCAACGCCGCTCCAATCGCGTTGATCCACGGCTTTGCGTTTTTCCGCGCGTGTTTTTCTCGTCACGGGTTTCGATAACTTTGGCGTTTCATTCGTTTCATCGCGCAACAGGAGCCAGCCTTTGGAAGTCACGGAGAGCTGATTGTACTCTCCAGTTTTGGCCAGATAATCTTGCACGATGAGTTGTTCGGTCCAGTCGCGCACCTGCCGGTAGGGTTGATCGGCCAGCAGACCGTAGGTGCTGAGCGCATCGTGGCCGTTTTGCCGGATGCGCTCGTCATTGGAGCCGATCAGCACCTTGCAGGTGTAATCCGCGCCGAACATCTCCTTCAGCCGCACGACGCAGGACAGGATTTTTTGCGCGGCTTGCTTGGATTCTACCATGATTTCAAGCTCGCCGTGGCAAATGTCGCAGGCGCTGCAATTATCTCCGTCGAGCGTCTCCCCGAAATAGCCGATCAGGGAGCTATGGCGGCATGTGACTCCCGATGCGAAATTTTCCATGTCGCGCAGTTTATCGAGCGCGATCCGCCTCACTTCCAGATCCTCATGACTTTGTTCGATGATGAAGCGCCACGTCGCAGCGTCGCGGCTTTGCCAGAGCAGACGGCACTCCGCCAGCAGACCATCGCGTCCTGCGCGGCCGGTTTCCTGCTGGTAATGCTCGATGCTTTTCGGCAGGCCGGAATGAATCACGAAGCGGACGTTGGGCTTGTCGATGCCCATGCCAAAGGCGACAGTCGCGACGATGATCTGGACGCGGTCTTCGATGAAGTCCGTCTGGCTGCGTTTGCGCGCTTCGGCTTCCATGCCAGCATGATACGGCGCGGCTTTATAGCCCAGGCGCACCAGGCGTTCGGTCAACTCATCCACGTCCTTGCGGCGGATGCAGTAGATGATGCCCGATTCGCCAGGGCGACGGTCGATGAGCTCCTTGATCTGCCTGACCGGATCGCTCTTGTGTTGCACGGAGTAGTGGAGATTCGGGCGATGAAAAGAGCCGATTAAAACTTCCGGATCGCGCAGCTGCAATTGCCGGATGATGTCCTGGCGCACGTGATCGGTCGCCGTGGCGGTGAAGGCATGAATCGGGAGACCGGAAAAAATCTCGCGCAGACGGCTGAGCTGCGTGTATTCCGGCCGGAAATCGTGGCCCCACATGCTGATGCAGTGCGCCTCGTCCACGGCGATCATGGCTGGACGCAGCTCGCGCAAAATTTCAGCAAACCCGTCCGATAGCAGACGTTCAGGTGAGACATAAAGCAGTTTCAGCGCGCCATTGCGGAGTTGCTCGAGCGTGGCGCGCCGCTCGTTCCAATCCTGCGAGCTGTCCAGGCGACCAGCAGGAACGCCGCATTGCGTCAGCGCATCGACCTGATCCTTCATCAACGCGATGAGCGGCGAGATCACGAGCGTTGTGCCATCCAGAGCGACTGCCGGAGCCTGGAAACAGAGCGATTTTCCGCCGCCCGTGGGCAGCACGACCAGTGAATCGCGTCCGGACAGCGCCGCCTGGATCGCCTCATGCTGCAATGGACGCAGGCTCTCGAATCCCCAGTATTTCTTCAGTACTGTTTGGATGCGGTGCATAATTAATGGTAAATCTTTCAAATCGGAAAAGCAGTTGAATCTATCCATCAACTGATGACTGGTCAACCAGCTATTGAGCGATTCCATGTGTGGCATTTTTGCATGCTTGAATCAAGTAATCTGCGTCGTTTTGGCGCACCTGCATCAATAATGGAATTTTAGATCCTCCATCAAATTTTATATACAACTGATATTAAAAGAGATGGGCTATCACTAGATTAACAATTTTATGAAATCGATTTTGGTATGGTACTTGTTTCTACAATTCAACAAGCGGGTATTTCATGCGGGTATTCTTTTTGAGGAGCCGAATATGAGACGCAAGTTCAATCCGAATAGTTATTTCCTGGCGTTATTCGCGACAATCGCCGCAGGTTTGATGGCCGGTTTGTGGATCGGCGCCGAGGAAACGACCGGCTATGAGCCGTTAACGCAAAACACATTCATCGACGTGGCCAAGACGGTGCGGCCGGCCGTGGTCAGCATCAAGGTGCAGCCAGGCCGGACGGCCCTGGAACAGCAAGAGGCGAAGCCGTTGGATGAGATTGATCCGCAGGAATTGCTCCAGGAGAACTCTCCATTTTTCCGCTATCATAATTTCCCCAATCGACAATTTAGCGTACCCGACATGGATCCGGAGATGCTGTTGCCGCGCCAAGCCGGTTCCGGCGTCGTCATCCGCGCTGACGGCTATATCATCACAAACACTCACGTGATCGGTCAGGCGCAGGATGGCGGCGACATCACCGTGGAATTAAACGACGGGCGCTCATTCGGCGGAGACGCGGTCGAGATTGTGGGCATGGATCCGCTGACGGACGTGGCGGTGCTGAAGATCGACGCAAAAGACCTGCCATACGTGGAATGGGGCGACAGCGAAGAATTGCAACCGGGTCAATGGGTGCTGGCTATCGGCGATCCGATGGAGTTGCGCAATTCCGTGACGCAGGGCATTGTGAGCGCGATTGGACGCGACCTGGGCAACAGTCTGGTTTCCGATTACATCCAAACGACGGCGATCATCAATCCGGGCAACAGCGGCGGGGCGCTGGTCGATCTGCATAAACGGCTGGTGGGCATCAACGTGCTGATTGTCAGCAACAACCACCGGTGGCAGGGCGTGGCATTCACAATTCCGAGCAACACGGCGCGCGATGTGGCGGAGGCGCTCATCAAGCACGGCAAGGTGCGGCGAGGCTTTGTCGGCGTCACGATGGCCGATTTATCGCGTCAGTTGAAAACACAATTGGGATACGACGGCGACGGCGTTGTCGCGCGCGAAATTTTGCCGGAAGGGCCTGCTGCCGTGGCTGGCATCCAGCCCGGCGATGTGATTGCGGAAATTAACGGCACGGCGATTGAAGATCCTGCGGCGTTGTTGCGCGTGGTGGCTTCGCTGCCCGTGGATGAAAAGGCTCAGATGAAAGTTTTCCGCGATGGAGAATTTCAGACGCTCGATGTGGCCATCGCTGAACGCCCGGAGGACGAGATGGCCTGGACCAAGGCGCGCAAGGCGCAAATGACGCCGAAAATCGAACCGGAGCCGAAGATCCTCGACACGCCGCTGCCTATCGGCGAAAAGGCCCGGCTGGGCGTCCGGGTGGAGCCGGTGACGGATTCCATGCTGCCGGATGCGGATAACGAAGCCCTGAAGATCGTGGAGGTGCTGCCTGGATCCAAGGCCGAGCAAATAGACCTGAATGTGGGCGATGTCATCTACGAAATCAACGGCCAGCGCGTACGCACATTGCAGGATGTGACGGATGCGCTGGACGCGAATCCGAATGGATTGAGCATTAAGTGCCACAATGAGGCTCAGCGTGGAGCGAAGAGCCTGCTCCAGCAGTGGCGGTGAAAAAAACAGGGTTCGAGAGAGCCTGCGGAAATTGATCATTGACATTGACCAGGCGCAAGAAAGTCGTCAACATTCCACAAATAAACACAGTTGCATTTTGAGCAAAGCGAGGATTGTGGAATGAAACGCTGGATGGCAGTGGCTTTGCTGTTGAGCGCGTTGGCGGGATTGCGCGCAGCGGCGCAAACGACAGTGACGGCGGCAGGGCCGGTTCTTCCTCCGCCTGCGGACTATGTCGCGTTGAACGGTTTTGAGGGAAATCCGACATCCGTGACGCTGGACGAAAATGTGGTGTATTTTATCCAGATGTCCTGGCGCGGCGCGGCGGATCGGTTCCAGTTGGACGGCGGAGCCAGTCCGCAGCTGATGGAATTGGAGAATCTGCGTCTCGTGCGGCAGATGCCGGTGGTGACGGAGCGCGTCTCCGACGACAGGATGAGCGTGACCTATCGCTATCTTTTGAAGCCCGAAACCGTCGGAACGGCGAGCGTTGGGCGCATATACTTCAACGTGCAGGACACCGCGACCCGGATTCCGCAACCGCGCGAGTTGGAAAAGTGCGAGCTTCAGGTCAAGGCGGTGGTTCAGCCTGTTGCGGTGGAAAAAACGCCTCTGCCGGATCCGCCGAAAGCGGAAAAATCTCCCTCCAGCGGCGTCCTCAGCCATCTCTGGAATCCAGATATCCGTTGGCAGCGTTATGCGCTCTGGGGCGGCATTGCAGTCGTTGTTTTGCTGGCGGCAGTGGCGTTGCTGGCCCAATTTGGCGGAGGAAAAGCGAGTTTTGAAGTGGATGAACATAACGGCGCCCCGTTCGAACGCTTTGAGGCGGAACTCGTAGTGTTGCAGCGGAAGATCAATGAGCGGGAATACCTGGATTTATACGTCAAATCGCGGGATTGGTTCCGCAAACTGGCCGCCGCGGCGATTAATGAGCCGGCTTTGCGGCGAGGGACATCAGCGGATGTGAAGCAGCGCTTGCAGTCCTCGAAACTGCCGGCTGACTTTGTCGAGCAGCTGCTCAGTTTGCTGGAGACCGCGGACCACTGCATCGCGACGAAAAACTTTCCGCCATACGAGGAACAGATGGCGTTTTATAAGGACTGCCGCGCCTTGATCCGTGTCGCGAATGATCTCGTGAAGATTGCAAGCACGGAAGAATCTCCGGGCTGATGTTGTTCTCAACGGTCCGTGTGGGACGCGATGAAGGGTTTGCTTCCCTGATCCAAACAAACAAATGGCGAAAAGGCGGCGCAGATCGGCCCTGATGCGGGCATTTCTACGGAAGGAATGACATGCTCTTCGCATCAGACGAATTCAACGCCGGAAGCGTGAGAAGGAAAACTCGAAATAGAATTAAATTCCGAAAATTCATCATAGCGGGCGCATATTCCAATCGTTGAAATATGGGCTGGAACGCTGAATTTTTCAACAGGAAGGACAAACGATGGACGCGGGAATTCAACAACTGACGGATGAGGTGCAGCGGGAGCATGAACTGATCCGGCGCATGCAGGATCAACTGCACCGGGTGGTCATCGGGCAAAAACAAATGATCGACCGGCTGCTGATGGGGCTGCTATGCAACGGCCATATTCTGCTGGAGGGAGTGCCGGGATTGGCCAAGACGCTGACGGTTTCGGCGCTGGCCCAGACGATCAACACGGGATTCCAGCGGATTCAGTTCACGCCGGATTTGCTGCCCGCGGACTTGATCGGGACCATGATCTATCAGCAGAAAACCGGCGACTTCGTGGTGAAGAAGGGTCCGATTTTCTCCAACGTGATTCTGGCGGATGAGATCAACCGCGCTCCGGCCAAGGTCCAGAGCGCGCTGCTCGAGGCGATGCAGGAACGGCAGATCAGCATCGGCGAGGAAACATTCAAACTGGAAGAGCCCTTCATTGTGCTCGCCACGCAGAACCCGATTGAACAGGAAGGAACGTATCCCCTGCCCGAAGCGCAGGTGGACCGTTTCATGTTCAAGGTTTTGGTGACCTATCCATCCGTCGAGGAAGAGCGGACGATCCTGGATCGCTTCTTCGAAATTCAGGAGACGCATCTGGAGCCGCAATGCGAGCCGGCTGACATCTTCCGCGCGCGCAAGCTGGTGCGGAGCATTTACATCGAGGACAAGGTGAAGGACTACATCGTGCGGCTGGTGAACGCCACGCGGCAGCCGAAAGGCGCTGGCGCTGATGCGGTGGAAAACCTGATCGACTTCGGCGCATCGCCGCGCGCTTCGATTTACCTCATGCTGGCTTCCAAGGCGCACGCCTTCCTGCGCGGCCGGGCCTATGTGACGCCGGACGACGTGAAGAGCATCGGCCCGGACGTCCTGCGGCATCGGGTGATTTTATCCTACGAAGCCGAAGCGGAGGAGATGACGCCGGACATGGTGGTGCGAAAAATCTTCGACCAGGTGGAAACGCCGTAATCTATTTTAGATTTTAGATTGGTGATTTTTGATTCTACATGAATTCAATGGCCAGTGTTTGCAGTCATACAAGCAAATCTAAATTCTAAATTCAAAAATCTAAAATTTGGTTTCGAGCATGATACCCCAGGAAATTCTGAAACAGGTGCGGCGGATTGAACTCGCGACTCGCAAGGCCGTCAACGACGTGATGGCCGGCGAGTATCACAGCGTTTTCAAAGGCCGCGGCATGGATTTCGACGAGGTGCGTGAGTACCAGCCGGGCGACGAAGTGCGGTCGATCGACTGGAACGTCTCAGCGCGCATGGGGCGGCCGTATATCAAGCGCTACATGGAAGAGCGCGAGCTGACCGTGATGCTGATGGTGGACGCCAGCGGCTCGCTCGACTTCGGCTCCGGTTCGCAAATGAAGGGCAAGACGGCCGTGATGATCTGCGCCTTGCTCGCTTTCGCGGCGATCAAAAACAACGACCAGGTAGGGCTGATCATTTTCACCGATGAAGTGGAACTCTACCTTCCGCCGAAGAAGGGGCGCAAGCATGTGCTCCAGGTGATCCGCGAGCTGCTTTACTTCGAGCCGCGGCGGCGCGGCACGGACATCGGCGGCGCGTTGGAGTATATGAACCGCGTGACCAAGCGCCGCAGCGTGGTATTTCTCGTGTCGGATTTCGCGGATGAGCATCTGTACAAGTCGCTGCTGATCGCCAACCGCAAGCATGACTTGGTGGCGTTACGGATTCACGATCAACGCGAAATGGAACTGCCGCCGGTTGGTTTGCTCGAGTTGCAGGACGCGGAAACCGGCGAAGTGGTGATGCTGGACACGTTCAGCGCCGGTGTGCGGCGATCCTTTGAGCGCAAAGCGAGAGAGACTGCGACAGGATTGGAGAACTTGTTCAAACGGCTTTCCATCGATTCAGTGGATTTCGAAACGGAGGAAGATTACGTGGAGCCGTTGATTCGTTTCTTCCGCAGACGGGCGCAAAGGGCATGAGAATATGATGTTTCAAATCCACATCCGGCGAATTCTTTTGACTGGTGTCTGGTTTATGGCGTCGCTGGTTTTTTGCGCGACGCAGCCAGATAAGGTCGAAGTGCATGCGGAGCTCCGACCGCAAAAGGCGGAGGCGGGCGATCCGGTGGAGTACATTGTGACCGCACGCTGGGATGCGAACGCCGTGAGCAAAGTGTCGCTGCGCAACCGGCCATCGTCGGACACGCTGGAATTGCTCGATTATCAGGCGGGAGATGCGCGGACGCTGAAGGATGGCCGGACGGAAGCGCAATACACGATGCGCCTGTTGCCGTTGACTGACGGCGCGATGATTATTCCACCCGCCGAGGTGGAGTATATCGTCAATGGCGAAGATCAATCGCACGTGGCTCAATCGCAAGCCGCGCGGCTCGAAGTGTCGTTGACTCCGCCGGAAGATGCGCAGAATCCGGATATCCGCGAGCGGCTGGCTCAAGCATCGGTGGCGCCGGATCGCACTGTGCTGTACGCCATATTGGCAGGTGGAGCTGTTTTAGCGGCGCTGGCTGGGGTCGTTGGCTGGCTGATTTGGCGCAAGTGGAATAGTCACGTTGCCGATGTCCCGCGCGAACCCTTGCGGCCGTTGGAGGAAATCGTGCGAGAGCAGCTGGATCAATTGGCGCGCGGCGATCTGCTGATCCAGGGCAAGTACAAGGAATTCTTTCTGGAACTTTCGCGCATCATGCGATTTTACGCCGGGCAGCGTTTCAACATCCTGGCGCTGGATATGACCAGCTATGAACTGGAAGAGGCGCTGGCGGACCGGGTGAATCAGGAGCTGCACGATCAATTGCGCGAGTTCAACAGCGATTGCGATCTGGCGAAATTCGCCAAGCATCGCCCCAAGAACGCGCGGGTGGATCAGTTGCTGCAACTGGCGCACGAGTGGGTGCGCAAGACTTCGCCGTCGATGCGCGACGGGAAGATGACGCCTTCGCCATACGTGAAGAGCGCCGGCGCGGAAGCGAACGCGGACGTTCATGAGGAGGTTCGCGCATGAACGCATTGCAGACGATTTTCGGCGAAGGCTTCCGGCTGCTGAATCCGGAGTGGCTGTTGCTGTGGCTGCTGCTGCCCGTGCTCTGGCTGATCGCGCGGCGCAAGGAGCGCGCGAGCCGGGCGGCGTTGCGCTTTTCCACGGTGCAGCCGGCGCAGGGAGCGCCGCGTTCGTGGACCGTGCCCGGACGCCATGTGGTGAAACTGCTCCGGCTGATAGCGCTCGCGTTTTTGATTTTTGCGCTGGCGCGTCCGCAGCAAGGCCAGTCGAACAAGCGAGTGCGCGCGGAGGGGATCGCGATCGCGCTGGTCGTGGACTGCTCCGGATCGATGGAACATCAGGACTTCAAGCCCAACCGGCTGGAGGCGGCGAAGCGGGTGCTGGAGGAATTTGTGGACGGCCGTGAGAACGACCAGATCTGCGTGGTTATTTACGGCAACAGCAGTTTCGTCGCGTGTCCGATGACGATGGATTACGATGTGCTGAAGGACTTTGTGCGCCGGATAAATTTCCAAATGCTCGGTGAGCAGTTCACCGGAAAAACGGCCATCGGCCTGGGGCTGGCGCATGCGTTGAACCAATTGCAGCAGACCGGCGCCGAAAGCAAGGTGGCGATCTTGCTGACCGACGGCAAAAACAACGCGGGAGAAGAAATGCCGCCGCTGAAGGCCGCGGATCTCGCCAAAACCCTGGGTGTGAAGGTGTATACTATCGGCATGGGCGACCCCAACGCCCGCGTGCAACCGCAAGGCTTCGGCTTCTTCCAGATGACAATGCAGGGATCGGAGCTGGATGAGGAACTGCTCGCCGAGATCGCGCAGAAAACGGGCGGTCGATATTTCCGCGCGACGAACGGCGAGAAATTAGAGGAGATTTACGCGGCGATCAATAAGATGGAGAAGAAGGAATTTGAACTGCCCACATTCGACAGCTATGACGAGAAGATGGGTTTCTGGGCGGCGCTGGGATTGGCGCTATTGATGCTGGAATTGCTGCTCGGGTATACGCGATTTTTGAAGTTGCCATAAAATATGTAGGGTGGGCCTTGGCCCACCATCTTGAATAATGGCTCGATATACGAAATGGTGGGCCAAGGCCCACCCTACTTCAGGACTCCGATAAAGGAATAGAATAGTCCATGGAATGGCATTCGCCGCAACAACTCTATTGGATTTTCGCTTTGCCGCTGCTGATTGCGTTTTTCGTCTGGGCGCTGCGGCGGAAACGGCGATTGCTGGAGCGCTTCGCGTCATGGCCGATGATCCAGCTTTTGGCGAGCAATGCGAGCCTGGAGCGGCAGATCATCAAGTTCGGCATGATCACAACCGCCGTTGCGCTGACGATCATCGCGCTGGCGCGTCCGCAATATGGACGAGTGGAGCGCGAGGTGCTGCGGCGCGGGATGGACATCATCGTGGCCGTGGACGTTTCGACGAGCATGCTGGCGTCCGACATTCCCCCGACGCGATTGGAGCGGGCGAAACAACAACTTTCGGACTTGATCGACAACATCGAGATGCGCCAGGGCGACCGGGTCGGCATCATGGTCTTCGCCGGCGACGCTTTCCTGGCGTGCCCATTGACAGTGGATTATTTTATCGCGCGGCAATTCCTGGAATCGGTGAATCCAGCGACCATCGCGCAGCAGGGCACGATGCTTGGCACGGCGATCCATGAAGCCGTGCGGGCTTTTGAACGGTCCGAATCGGACGGCGACCGCTTGCTGATTATGCTGACCGACGGCGAGGATCAAGGCTCCGATCCCGCGGCGGCGGCGCAGGCAGCGAAGAGCAAAGGCGTGAAGATCTACACCATCGGCATCGGCTCGGAGCAAGGCGAGCCGATCCGGCTGCCGGACGGGAGTTTCAAAAAAGACCAGGATGGCAAGATCGTCACCTCGAGGCTGGATTTCAACACGTTGCAACAAGTCGCGCTGGAGACCGGCGGCAAGGCGATCAAGGCGCTGGAATCCGGCTTTGAAGAGCTGGAGGTGATCTCGCGCGACATCGAATCGATGAAGCGCGCGCAGCTCTCGACAAAGACCTTCTCGTTAAAGCAAGAACGCTATCAATGGCTGCTGGCGCCCGCGGCGCTGCTGCTGATGTTTGAAATGCTGATCGGCGTGCGGCGGCGGCTGACTCACGATTGGAAGGGGCGATTCGAATGAGCGGAAGGCAAGCGCATATCGTCGCATGGGCGGCGCTGTCGTTCTTGATCGCGGCAGGCGGTTTCGCGTTCGCCCGTCCATTGCATCAAGTCGTCGAAGAAGGCAACAAGCAATATAACGCGGGCGAGTACGACAAGGCGCTGAAGACATACGAGCAGGCGGAAGAGCAGGATCAGGATGCGGCCGAACTGCGTTTTAATATCGCCAATACGCAGTACCGCCTGGGAGAATTCGGCCCGGCGATGGAGGCGTATCGCGGCGTTTACGATCCGAAAAAAGACTGGTTGAATTTCGACGCGCAGTTCAACGCCGGAGCGGCGATGTACCGGGATGCGGAAAAGGCCCTGCAGCAAGCGCAACAACCGCAACCGCAGCCGCAGCAGATGCAGCAGGCGCCGGGCGGACCGGGAATGATGATGCAGCCGCCGGATTTGCAGCCGGCGATGGATAAACTTGAGCAATCGATCGACGCATACCGCCAGCTGTTGCGCAAACATCCCGGCCACGAGGACGTGAAATATAATTACGCCCAGGCCATGCGGCGTCTGCGCGAACTGAAACAGCAACAGCAACAGCAGCAGCAGCAGAATCAAGATCAACAACAGGACGACCAGCAGCAAAACGATCAGCAGCAGGACAATCAGCAGCAAAACGATCAACAACAGCAACAAGAAAACCAGGAAAATTCACAACAGAACGATCAACAGCAGAATCAGGATCAGCAGCAAAAGCAAGATCAACAAAACAGCGAGGAACAACAGCAACAGGACGAACAACAATCAGAACAGCAAAAGCAGGATGAGTCGCAACAACAGCAACAAAACGAATCACAGCAGGAGTCGCAGGGTCAGCAAGGCGATCCACAAAAACAGCAGGAGCAGTATTCGCAAATGATGGCCGAGCGTCTGCTGAAGCAAATGTTCGGCAAGGACAACGAGGAGCTGTATCAACAGATGCTGATGCAGCAACAGCGCGGCGGTCCGAGCGCGGAGAAAGATTGGTGACGCAATGAGAGCGCGGTGGATGCGATGGACATTGCCGGTATGTTTAACTGCGGCGGCGGCGTTTTGGATGATGGCTACCGCGGCGCAGGGACAAGCCTTGCAGCTCACCGCGACCGTGGACTCTCAAACCGTGCCCGAAGGCGGCGTGGTGAATCTGACGTTGATGCTTTCCTCGAACCAATTGGAAATCAAGCAATTAGGATCGCTCTTCCCCAACGTTCAAGCCATCGAAGGATTCACACTGCTAGAACGAGGCATGCAGAGCCAAAATTCGAGTTATTCCGTCGGCTTCAACGGTCAGCCGTCCGTGCAAGCGTCTGTCTCGCAGGAGTTCGCACTAAGGCCGAATGGCAAGGGCACGTTGACGATTCCCCCGTTTCAGACGCGCTACAAAGGCGCGTTGATTCAATCGAAGCCGATCACGATCCGCGTGTCCGGCGCAGGAAAAGAAGCCAGCGGCATGCCGGAGGAACTGAAACAGGAAGGCGTTCCGCTGCCCTATTCGCAGCATCAGGGTTTGAACGAATTTCTGCAAAAGGCGCCGATCCTGCTGCGCGCTAGCAGCGATAAGAAAACATATTACGCGGGCGAGGCGGTCTGGGTGCAATATGAGCTTTGCCTGACGAACCAGATGAAGAAACTGGTGGAGAACAGCAGCAATCGCCTGGCGTCCGAAAGCGTCGACCTTGGCGTCAAGCAAATGCCGGATCGAAGCGATTTTCAGACGCTCGCTGAGGATGGTCCGCATGCGGATCAATGGGTGCGAAAAAGTTTTGGCGGAATCGAGTATCAGGTCGCGGATCTATACAGCGCGCTGTTGCTGCCGATGAAACTTGGGAAATTGCGCATCTCGCCCTTTGTCTTAAACGGAGCATACTCCGTGGCGCGGCAAGGCCGAGGTGGCGACATGTTCAGTTTCGGCTTCGATCCCTTTGGCCGCCAGCAAGTCGGCTTTGCCATACCCTCGGTCGCGCTGGAAATCGAAATCCGGCCGTTGCCTCAGGACGGCCGTCCGGAGAATTTCAGCGGCGCGGTCGGTGATTTCACCATCCGCGCGGAACTGGACCGGGACTCAGTCGGCTTGGATGAATACGCCGCATTGCGTCTGATCGTCGCGGGCAAGGGCACGCTGTCCACGGTGCAGGAGCCAGATCTGCCGGCCATGCCGCAATTCAAGCAGCATGGTAATTTGAGTCGCGAGGAAGTCCCGCGCAAAAATGATCCCTTGCGCGGCGAGGTGGTTTTCGAGGCGGTGTTGCGGCCGAATGAAGCGGGAAAACTGGATATTCCTCCTGTCGCTTTCACTTATTTCGATCCGGCAAAAGAGCAATATCGATCCACGCAATCCGAACCGCTAACGCTCAATGTGACGCCGAAGGAAGGGGGAATCCAGAATCCGCTTGTCATCTCATTAAACAATGCGCCGGATGCGGATTATTCGAAGGGCCGCCAGACAGTGCAGCTGAATGCGAATGAGATGATGTTCATTCAGGAGGAGGGCTTTCAGGGCTTGCGCGCACGCGCGCCATTGGCCTCCGGAACAGTTTATTGGCTGCTTCAACTTTTGCCTGCGGGTTTGGTGTTCGGCGCCGTATATTTGCGCCGTCAGCGCGAACGTTTGCGCGGAGACGCCGGACTTGCGCGGCGGCGCGGCGCACGAGGAGCGGCCGGCAAGCGGCTGAAAGCCGCCCGGATCCAGTTGCAGCGGCAAAACGCAGCGGAGTTTTACGCCGAGCTGATCCGCGGAGTGCGAGGTTTTGTGGCGGATAAAACAGGTCTGGCCGCGGATGGCCCGACGAATGAAGAGCTTGCGGAGCGGGTGCGGCAATCGAGCAAGGATGACGCCTTGGCCGATGAGTTGCGCGCGTTTCTGGATCAGTGCGATCAAGCGCGCTATGCGCCCTCGGCGGTCTCGGCGTCGATGGACGAAATGCTGCAGCGCGGTTCGGATTTGATTCAACGATTGTCGAGGACGCTGAAATGAGACACAAGCGCATGCTGGCGATCGCGGCGTTGACGGCGCTGAGCGCGTGCTCGGCTGGGCTGATGCATTTCGCCTGGCCGCAGCATTCCGGCGGTTATTATAAGCAGATTTTCCAGGCGGGCAACCAAGCCTTCGTTAACAAGGATTTCGCCGCCGCGCTTGAGCGCTACAAGGAACTGCTCAACATGGAACTCGCAGATCCGGTTTTATATTTCAACGCGGGCAACGCTTATGCGCAGCTGGGCCAGGCGGGGCGCGCGACGTATATGTATGAAAAGGCGCTGCGCCTCGATCCGCGCGATGAAGCGGCGGCGTACAATCTGCGCAAGGTGGAGCCGGAAGAGAATCGCCAGACGCCGTTCATCCTGCTGGCGCCGTTCGTGTCGCTCTTACGCTTCCTGACGCTGGACGAATGGGCGTGGCTTTTCAGCGCGTTGTGGTTCGCGACAGCGATTTTGATCGCGGCGGCATTGCTGGTGGAGACTGATTTGCCGCGGCGCTACAGCAAGTTTTGCGCGTGGATCGTCGGCGCGTTTTGTCTTTTCGCGCTGAGCATGCTGGGCGTCAAGTATCAAACGCAGGTGTTGCACGACGAGGGAATCGTGTTGGAATACGTGGTGACGCGCGCAGGCCCCAGCGGCGAATTCAACGAGGAATTTAAATTGCCCACGGGCCGCAAGGTGCGCGTGACGCATCAATCGCCGGAAGGCTGGTGTGAGATCGCGATTCCCGGCGAATCCAAGCAGACATACATCCCGGCTGACAAGCTGGGTCTGCTTTAGTCTCGATTAATTCTCTTCTTCCGCGAGACGCGTTTCCTGGATGCGGGCGACGAAAAAGTTAATGTGCCGGTCGCGTTCGGGGACGTGCGCATACATCTTTTCATTATTGAATTCTTCGGGCACCACAGTGAGCGTGGTGGCTTTGCCGCCCCGGCGTTCGTAGACGATCTCAATCGGCTGCTTGTTTTCCTGCGAATATTCAATCATATCGAGAATTTCATTTTTGCGCTTGGCGGGATTGGCGCCTTGAAAGCCGAACCGCGACGCGCGTGGAGCGACGGCGTTTTTCGCGGCGCGATGCGTCGTGAGCAAACGTCCCACCTGGCGTTTGTATTTCCCCATGACGCTCGACATTTTTTTCTTCAGCGCCTCTTCGAAACGCCGCTCGTAGGTGTGGCTGACGGTTTCGGCGTAGTAGTTCAGGTTGTATTGCTTGCCGGAGTCCGGTTTGAGCCGCTCCAGCAGCGGACCGATCTGGTTTTGCGTGATGTCGCTCTCCAGCAGATTCTCCACAAAACCTGTGAAGCGGAGCACAGCCATCAGCGTGTAGAGCTCTTCCTGGCTGAGCGAGATGTTGTATTTGCCTTCGCTGGTGACCGTCACATTTTCCGAGTCGAGCTGCGGCATGAAGCCGAGTTTTTGCAGTTCCCGGGCGACTTTGCGCACGTCCAGGTTGGGCTGGAGGATGATCAGCTTGTCATCGAGCACGTCCTTGATGAACGGCTTCAGTTTCTTTTGCGACTTGAGCTCTTCGAGCAAAATCCGGTCGAGGACGCGCATGAATCCGCCGGCGAAGCCCATGCGCAGCTCGCCGTGTTTGTCGCTGCACTCGGCGATCAGGTGCTTGACGGTTTCCGGCACGCCCTGCGGACAGCATTCGTTGAGGAAGTTGAGGATTTCCTCCGCTTCCATGCCGCGATCCATGCCGTTGCGCAGCGATTCGCGCGAGATCACAAGGGTGCTCATGACGTCGATGGATTTGATCTGGGCGAATTCATTCAATTGGAAAAACGAACGCAGCTTCAGGTCCGGCGGTGTGATGATCTCCAGATTGGGCTGAACCGTGAAAAGGTTCACCTCATTATACAATGGCAGAAAGGACGTGTCGCGCCCTTCGAAAAGCTTCTTCGGATTGTCGAACGGCCCGTCGAGGATGAAGCGTCCGAGGGGCGTGACCTGAAAGAAAAACTGATGGTTGTTGCCCCGTGTGCGCGAGGATCCCCGCATGCGGTTGCCAAGCCGCGCGAGATTGGTTTTCTCATCGATGCCCAGCGTGACGATGCCCAGCCAATGCAGCATTTCGGCGATAACCGATTCGATGATCATTTTCACTGGACGCTGGTTGCGCTCCATGCCGCCGCCCCGGCGAGGGATGTTCATCTCGACCTGCGGCGCGAGGCTCTCGGCGAAAGCGTCGAAGTTGATCCATCGCGTGTGCGGGATGGATTGGATGTTCCGCAGGACAAGCTTGCGCAGTTCAGGCGCGTTGATCAGGTTCGCCGCGGCGTCCGAATGATGCGCGTTGCCGTCGATATGCTCCTCGTTCCATTGGTTCGTGGTGAGCCAGAATTGATAGATGTCCTGGTAGCATTCCAGCCCTTTGTCCAGCCAGGCATGGAAGGTGTTGTTCACGCGCCAGGAATTGCCGACCGGAATGAGGAACTTGTTCTCGATCATGAACAGCGCGAGAAAGCCGATGTACTTCAGCGTTTTGTTGGCGCTGACGAACGGGACGAATTTCTTCAGGTCGTTTTTGCCCATGCCGCCCGTCGCGAGGGGCTTGACGTTATTGTGATTGATGTAGCTGGCGACGATCACGATGTCGCGCAGCATGTTGTTGCTGTTGTCGATGATGTTGCTCGGAGCATGCTCTTTATACTGCGACTTGACGGTGTCGAGCTCCTGCAGCGGCCGCATGTCCTCCGCGTAATGATGGTCGATGATGTAGTAAATGTCCTTCGGGATCATCAGCAGGTTGTTGTATTTATTCTCGCCCTGCTGCGCGACGAAAACCAGCCCGCTGTTGTTTGTCAGGTTGTTGACATATTCCGCCTTGGAATGGTCGTAATGCTTTTGATATCCGCTGTCGAGCAGGTCGCGGTAAACGCAGACGCCCTTGCGGTCGAGGATCATGCGGAAAATCTCACGCTCGTTCTCGCCGAGGCTCTGGATGTACTGGCGCAGTTTCTTGGGCGTGAGCAGGTGCTGCCGTGCAAGATAAACCAGGATGTTGTGCCGCGTGCTGCGCGTGCGGACCTTGAGTTTTTTGCTTACGAGTTCCTTCAGGCTCTGCGCGTTCATCTCGTTGAGGTAAAAGCCCAGATAGCCCTCCCAATAGCTCGGCAGGGTGATATAGCGCAGGAAC
Organism: Candidatus Sumerlaeota bacterium; assembly: GCA_016928995.1. GTDB lineage: Bacteria > Sumerlaeota > Sumerlaeia > JAFGJS01 > JAFGJS01 > JAFGJS01. The sequence continues at coordinate 19,245 of JAFGJS010000140.1, forward strand.
GGCTCCGGGATTCCGGCCAGGCGCTCCTTGATTTTTTTGTCTCCGGATTCGTCGAAAAAGACCATGCCCTTCAGCGTCAAGATCCCGATGGCTTGCTCCATGCGCTCCGTTTCGCCGTTGAAGAAGCGCTGCAGAATCTCGGACTCGCCCATGTCGCCGCCATGGATGGCGAGGAAATACATGAGATCCTTTTCCCCCATGCCCAGACGGTTATAAGCGCCCATGAAGTACTGGCTGATTTGCAACCGTGGATAGAGGTACTCGACCAGCTGGAGTTTCTGTTTCGCGGAGGGTACGCCGGGGCTGAAGATCATCTCATGGACGCCCCAGTACTTCTGGATATCCTGCAACTGAGCCAGTTCCATCGATTTTAGGATGCTTTTAAGTTTCATGATCGTTTCCTGATTTCGCCGCGGGCGCAGGCGGCTTATCGGTGTTTCAACCCCTTGCGCAAAAAAACGGCGGTTCCTATCGAGCAAATGATTAACTGTGATCCACGGGCTGAAATCAAGTTTATTTCGACATGTGATCGATTTCAGCTCTGCCGCCAAAGCCGGCCGAAACGGCGGTTGGGGACATCAATGACGGATAATGGAGCGGGAAAACAGTAAAGCGCTGCCGTTCGATTGATCCATTTGCGCATTTTTTTTCATCGAGCAAAGACCCTTTCGGCGCATAGCAACCTGCGCCGATGGCGATTCGTCAAATCTCACCGTCCTGCCAATGGTGTATGTTCAAAAAGAAAGCCGCAAGCCCATTTTTCTTCAGATTCGTACTTTTCCCTGAAATTTCATACCGCAACAACGGCCCCAGAAACTAGCGAAAGTCTCTTCCGATCCGATCTAAATCACTATCGCTATCGGAATCGGGATCGGAATCGCTCTCTAAAAAAGCAACGGTAACGACGATCCCGATTGCGATCCCGATCCCGGAGAGCGAGAAGGAAGCACATCGAACGGACTTTGGAAAGCTCCTCTCTATGGCCAAACCCGCTGAGAAATCTATTGAAAGCGGCGTTTTGAACTGAGAAAATAGCTTATTCTCTCGGGAATCTCGTGGGGGCGTAACGGTTTCGACGGGGTTCGATGACGGAATGGCGGCAGGCCGAGTTACGCTCTTGGCAGACTCGTAAAACGGCTAGAGCACATCGTTTAAGTGCGAACGACAACTATGCACTGGCTGCGTAATTAAACGCGGCCCGTCCGCTCCGGTAGGCCGACAGACCGGAATCCGGGCGTCGACTTAATCGGCTGGTCCAAGAGCCTCTTCTCGTGGGCTTGAGGATGAGACCTTTTGCGAGATAAGCGGCGCCGCAGTTTTGTCCGGCGGCAGCGGCGCCGCCGACAATCCTTCACCGGACTATGCCTGTAGATGCCATTTCGGCAAGTTCACCGGACGCGGGTTCGACTCCCGCCGCCTCCACCATTATCTTAAATGCAACGACGCTCTCTCGGGCAACCGGCCCGAGAGAGCGTTTTGCGTTTCGGCCCTTTGTTGGCGGGCCTTTGCGCGATTTGCCACCGCCCCGACCTGTGGACTTGCCAACCTGCATTTCCAGCCGATTCGGCCACATTTCTCCCCAATCCTCTCTGTTCTCTCCAAACCCTGTGGACTGAGTCCGAGGAGGCGAATTCGCATAACACCAGCCATTTCAGGGCGTTGCGGCCTTCATTGGTTTCTGTGTTTTGTGACTGGCCATCGAACGGCTCGCCCGAAAACCGGCCTCTGAAGGCGTTTATCGAACCGCGAGTCCAGAGCCGTTTCACGAAACCCGCATAAACAAAGGGTAAAACGCGATCCGCCTGGAAGCCTTCCTGACATTCGCTTCCAGGGTCGGGAAGCGTTTCTTGAGAGGATTTCCTTTCGTTGCTGTCATGACGGCAAGCCCGCCCTACGCTCGGTGACTGCGAAATGGCCGCGGAACAGCAAAAAGCCGGAGGCGCGGCATGCGCTTCCGGCATCGAAGGCGAGGGAGTTTTCAATGGGATGAGACGACTACGCGAATCCAAGCGCCCTGCGCTGCTCGTCCCAGTCGCAGGAGAGGACCTTGATCAACTTCATGTAGGAAAGCCCGTCGGGTTCGCGGCCATCGAGGATGGCCTGTGTGATATCCGGCGCGAGCGTGGCAAGCCGCAGGACGCGGGCGACATAGGAGGGGTCCTTGCCCAGCGCGTCGGCGAGCTGCTTCGTCGAGCCGTACTTGCCTTCATCCAGAAGCCGGGTCCAGGCGTGAGCGCGGGCCAGGATGGCGACAAGGAGTTCCTGGCTCGCGGGATGGTCGCCGGTGCTCGATCCGTCGAGGCCCTCGGGAGCGATAATCAGTTTTCGCCCAAAGCGTTTGCGCATCAGCATCGGCACGTGAATCAGCAGGCCCCCGTCGGCGGTGGACCGGATCGTGACTTTGCCGTCGCTCATGATTGGCCTCCCCGTTGCCGCGCCTCGTCGGCATAGGCGTTCAGGTCGGCGACCAGTCCCACGACACCCACGGCTTTCAGTTTCAGATCGAGTCCATCCTGCCAGACCGTGATCCGCTCGACCATCGTCTGGACGATGCGTTGCTTCTCAGTTGGGAATAGCACATCCCAGAACTCTTCAAGCGAACCGAATGCTTCGGCGACGTCATGCTCGGTGATATTGGTCTGACCGAGTCCCGCCAGATCGCGTTCGATCCGGTCGAGGTCCTGGCCGACCGAAGACGCCTTTGTGTTCACTTCCATGATCCGGTCGGTGTCGCCGCCGTCGCGCACGAGTCGGATCGCGTCGTCCTGGCCGATGGCGCGGATGCGCTCGATGACGAAGCGCTCGATGTCGCGCGCCGGCAGCGACTTGGTCGGGCATGTGTCCCAGCCGTGTTTCTGCGGGTGCGAGCAGACGTAGTAGCGATAGCGCCGCTTGTTTTTGGCCGTGACAGTCCAGGTGTGGATCATCGCCGCGTGGCAGGCGTCGCAGAAAATGAGGCCCTTGAGCAGACCGCCATATTTATTGCGAACCTCGACGCCGCCCGAGCGGCCGTTATGCCGCAGCCGCTCCTGCACGCGCCGCCAGACGCCTTCGTCAAGGATCGCGGGATGCTCGCCGTCATAGATGGAGCCTTTGTAGTCCACCTTGCCGATGTAAATGATATTGGTCAGCAGGCTGAACAGGCTGTTCTTGTTGAAAGGACGCCCGCCGCGCTCGATGCCTTTCTTCGTCACCCAGCGTTTGCTGACGAGTCCCCGGCGCGCGAGTTCCTGCGTCGCGGTGACGAGACCTTGTTCCTGAAGATAGACCTCGAAGATCTCGCGCACTTGTGCGGCTTCTGCTTCGTTAACGAGCAGTCGACCGCCGCGCGGATCGACGTCGTAGCCCAACACCGGCATGCCGCCGACCCATTTGCCCTTGCGCCGCGCCGCAGACATTTTATCGCGCGTGCGTTCGGCGATGATCTCGCGTTCGAACTGAGCAATGGAGAGCAGAATATTGAGTGTCAGGCGCCCCATCGAATTCGTCGTGTTAAATTGCTGCGTCACGGACACAAAGGCGGCGCTTCAACGACATGCGCGGCTGGGACCTCGATCCGCAGACTCGCAACGACCTGCGCGACAAGGGGATGATCAAGAACTACAGCACGAGCGGCATCCTGTTGACCTCGGCCATGCCCCTCGACGAAATCCTGCTCATCCCCGACGAGGAGAATAGACGAGTATTTCACATTATTCACTTGTCACATTGAATTTCCCTGTTGTCCATACATACTCGGACGTCCCCATTCTCTCATGTCGCATACCACTTAATTCGACAATCCGTTTATCTGGAAGTCGTATGCATTCGCCTGCCACAAAAAAGGAACCTGCATCATGCAATAAGCGCTTATGAAAATCGATCAGTGACCATTCTCTGGATATGTCAGGATACTTAGATGCGTTGTCTATTCCTTGAAACGCTGAAAAAAAAGCCCTCTTGTTCCTCTTGGCGACTTCAGGGACAAAACACTGTATGCAACGAATCTTCCTTTCCCCTTTTTGTTTGCGATTAATGCTATTCATTGACACGATCGCAAATTCATTCTCACTTAGAAGATTCGCAATAACAGGCTCAGCGCCAAACAAAAACGCTTGTAACGAAACCTGCAATTGTTCAGCAGCGGCAAAATACAACTGATATTGAAGCAGACCAACTTTTGAATGCTCGATAATCCCCTTCAGCAGTGATGTAGGCATCAGGAAACCGCACGCAAGACCATTGCATACTTCCTCTTCCCTGCGTTTGTCATCATTTGGGGCAATTCGGATTGGTGGCTTTTCTGAAAGATTCCACATCAGCGAATGACCAAGTTCGTGAGCATATGTAAACTTCATTCTCGTGAATAACGGATGATTTCTTGGCGGGGCTTTTCGAGAATTACTGCTAATAACAATTCGCATAGCCGAATCAACTATTTCGAGAGCGCCGTCCCCTGATATTGCCTTATAGATAGGACGAGGATCCTCAAACCCAAGGATTTTTGCAATACTACCTAGATGAATCGGCGCAGACTTGTCAAATCCATTTGATGCAAGCAAATTCTCGGCATAACTTCTAGCATTAGCCGCATTCCCTTTGCCACCGAAAGTGCTTTTGCACCAAACAGAAAATTGGCTTTCGCGGAGACTCATTCTTGAATTCCATTAAACAACTCAAGGTTTTCAGATGTGTCTTTCGCGAGGAGTGAATTCATTGCTTTATTCAGAACCTGTGCATAGAATGCTTGATCGCGAGCGGCTTCGCGAATATCCGAAGGGAAATTATCCTCAATCGCCTTTTCAAATGAAGTCTTTTCTGATTTTTTTAGCGCATCCGGATTCTTAGAATTGCGGATCAAACTAAGGAATGGTTTGTTTTCTCCGATCAACCTGCGCAATTCCTTTGGATCCCATGCGTCACTATCCGAGAGGGAATCAGAACCCTCGATCTTGCGAATATTAGATGAAAACACTTTAAGAACATTTCCGACCAATCCGTCTTCTACTTCAGGCTCTATGGTTTCGTAAAACACATAGGATCGAATATCTAAAGGTTTTTCCGGAAGAAGATTATCAAGATTCGTCAGCGAGTTCTTCCAGCTCCAACTGGTTCGCTGAATTGCATACTTAAGCGCAATATCAGATACTTCTTGAAGAGCTTTTCCGAATCCAGACTTGTAGTTTCCAATGGAGTCTTTCGCGCGATCAGACAGAAGATGAAAAAAGGGGTGCGCAAAGAAATAGACCCGCCACAACGAATTATAGCTATCTTCCATAGCAGCAAGCTGCTTTCTGATATTCTCAGGATCCTCGCAATCACAAAGGGGAGTGATATTGAGAGCCGAGTTCTCATCTTTTCGAATTGAAGGGCGCGCCACAAGAACCAATGGCTGTTTGTATTTTTTTGCCCACTTGCGAATACCGAGGATTACGTAATTCTCAGGTTTGGTCATATATACATTAGGCTTATGTTGATCATAGGCGCCTGAGAGCAGATCTTCCATTTCTTGCAGTTTAGCTGAAAGAGCCGCCTGGTGTGCTTGGTCATGATCACGGGGAATAAATGCTTGCTCCAAACTCTGACATGCAAATTCCTCTTTTTCCGAAGGAGCATCATCAAGACCATGAACGCCGTCAATGATTATGCTTTCTCTGAATACCCTACGCTCTTCAAGCATTTCTGCAAGTTCCTTGGCTCGCTTGACGGCATTGCAATGTTGTTTTTCTAATGCCTTCTTGCACACATGACGGACCCACCTCAACAATGTTGCGTCATTGTCTGGCTGCAATGGATCATCATGATCATAAAGCAGGGGATGGAGGCGCTTGACATTAATAGCAATGGTTTGATCATTCAATTCCTTTGATGCCTGATCGAGCAAGGTCACAATTTCCTGAAGCATAACACGAGCGGACTCCACGACGCGATGTGTATATACCCGTTCGCAGAGAAGATAACGCGCTTGCAGATAAGCCAACATTTCCGTGAAAACGCTATGGCGATGGCATCCCCTTTTGTGATCCCAGACATCAAATACGATATGCTCGCATGAGATTGGAATGCTCTCATATTGAAAAACGTTTCCCGATTCAGCTCCAGTTACCTCTCTCTTTTTCTTGTCTTGAGGAAGTATTTTCCTTGCGATAAACATGCGATCCAGGAATTTGAGGTCAATCTCGGAGACAATCCCGCTATGATAACCGTCGCGCTTTACATAGTCGATTAAATCCGCGCATATCGTATTTCCGATAATGTCTTTTCGGTAGGCGCGAAACCAACCGGGGATAGGCAACCATTTCAATGAGGTCCCATCGTCTGGTTCAGCGTTGAAACATACTTCCAGCGGGGAAGTTGTATCGAGCTGGTTATCTTTAACTTTCTCGCATAAAAAGTCTCGTCTCTCTTTGCCGGAAGACAGCCACTGGCGTTGCTTCTCGAAAAGATGTATTTCAAAGATCATTAAAGATAAGATAGGCAATCCATCCGGAAAGGCATTTGTGCATCTGATAACTCCATCGGCAGAATCCGTTTTGACCATTCCATCGCTTGTGATCTGGCCCGAATTTAAGAAGTCGATAAACTGGCCATATCCTTGACGCGTAAGCATATCCTTACGGTGCTGATCCGTATAAAAAGCCTTTAATGCTTTGAAAAAATCGGCATTATGCTTTCGCAGAACAGAAGCAAGAATGCTACGCTTACTAAACATGTAAAGAAATAATGTTGGATTGGATGAAAGATCATCATGCGACGGGATGATCTCCGTTCTCCCACCATCGTTGATCCGCCTTCTTGCACCTTCAATCTCATGTGAAAATGGCGCATGAGGAAGGTCATGGAGGAGGGCGGCGGCAGAGATGATTATTCTCTCCAACGATGTTATGAGCGGAAGGTTGTTTGGATCGGCTTTCTGCTTTAGTGAGCCATGCAGCCTATACGCGGCATATCTCAAATCTGACCGCATATTCGCATTGACCCTGTCGACAATTATCTTGGATTGATGGCAGACGCCAATACTATGCACAAAGCGACTATGCTCAGCTGCAGGATAAACGAGATTTGCAAATCCAAGCTGTTTGATGTGGCGAAGTCTTTGGAATTCCGGTGATCCGATAAGTCGCTTTTCGAACATGCTTATAGGCACGAGTCCGTATAAAGGATCTGCAATTATCTCATTATCTTGAAAATCCGGCGGGAGTGACATATCGCCCATCTCAAACCCTCGCATTTCAAAGGTATTTTTTCTCGATCAAGCTCACAGCACCGCCATGACGGAGTTGCTGGGGTCGCCTTCGCCGGTTTTGTTGACGGCGAAGGCGCGGTATTCTCATTCCTTGCCGGACTCCAGTGTTATAGCACCACCGCCGCTGTGTTGCTGGGGACGGAGTTGCCGCCGGGGTTGATGGCGATGATGCGGTATTCGAGCTGGGTGTCGATCGGCTGATCGGTCAGATCGATTTCGCTTTCCAGCGAAACGCCGACTTGATGCCACTCGCCAAAGACGCCCTGCTTGTTGGCTTCGCGGCGTTCGACGATGTAGCTGCGCACCGTGCCGCCCGTGCGCGGCGCCGGGGCCTTCCAGTCGAGAAACAATTTGCCGCGCCCCTGGATCACCGGATCGAGCGCGCGGGGCTGTCCGGGACGGCTGCTCGGCGATGGAACGGCGTCCTCGTCCCAGCCGATCTGCGTCAGTTTTCCGGGGTCATTTGCCGTGTCCACTTCGGACTGTTTCAATTCAACGCCCATTTTTGCTACCAGCGCGTCGAGCGAGCCGTCCTTCTTCACGGTCGCCATTTGCGATTTGGCCTTTGCGTCGATCTGGGCGTCCTTGTCGGTCTGATAATTCGAGCGCGCGGTTTGCAAACCCGCCACGTCTGATTTGGGAAAATCGGAAGGATTGGCCGTATATCCTGCGATCATGTTGTCGGCCAACGCGACGATGTCCGCTTCTTTCTTCGGGAAAACAGGCATGGTTTCAATCTCCTTGTGTCGTTGATGGTATACCCGGATTCAACTTCCAAGTGCCCCCCCCACGGGGTGGTCACGTGTTCTTTGAGAATACAACTGCTGGCGTGGCGAAGCCAAGC
>JAFGJS010000141.1 GCA_016928995.1 Candidatus Sumerlaeota bacterium
AGGCCTCGCTTGAAAAGGAATGGGAGTCATTTCTCGTCTCCAGATGTACTTTCGCATAACTTTGGGAGCTCCGTCAAGATGCGCCCCGAACAGACTGCACGAGATATGGGATTGGATGAACTCGCGACGTATACGCTGGGCGACAGCGTGGAATGCGCTCCGTATGAGCCGACGCGCGAGTTTTACTGGAAGCATGGATTCAGGATTTACCAACGCAACCAGACCGATAATCCTGAGTGCCTGGAAGAGATCAAAATCGCGAAAAAAGTCAGATGAACGGCGATGGATTTTGGAGTGAGTGTCTATCGGTGTCTTCTAACTAGCTGTGGATACGCTGCTCACAGTCTCGTTAAATAACGGCTTTATTGCCTGCCTTGCGCTTCATTGCGTGTGTTGGTGAAATTTTGTAGACCGATGTAAAGACGGGACATCCTGACGTTGAAAATGTACTCCCCGCTGACGTCACCGGAGCGGATCACATTCAATTTTTTCATACGCTGCAGGAAATTGTTGAACTTCTTTTTTTCATTCGTAGTCAGTTTTTCTGCAATGTCGCGCTTTTGGAACTTCATGGCAAGAGGTTCCTCAGCGATTTTGCGCAAAATATTGTGATAATCTTCACTGCGCAACGCGCGATAAACTTGTTGGTCAACATATCTTTTACCGACTTCCTCCGCAGCAGTCATGACAGCTTTTATTGCGTCCATGGGATCAATCGTGCCGTCTTGATCCAGCCAGAATGCGGCATCGCCGATAATATGCATGATTTTGGGAAAGCCTGAAGAGTATTCAGCCATTAAATGTAAAGCTTCGGTCTCAACTTTGAATTGCACCGATTCGAATGCGTTGCGGAAAAAATTTACTACATCTTTCGAAGGCATCGGCTCAACGTCGATGATGTCAAAAATACGGCCAACAGGTTCATGGCGTTGGATCATATCTTGCCGGCGTTCTTCGACGCCGCAAAGCATCAAAAGTAGCGGAACCGGTCTAGAGGATAAAGCATTTTCATCAATCAGCCCTTTGATGAAATGAGCGAAGCGGGGATTCTGGGTAATGCCATTTATTTCATCAAGCACCAGGAAAACACCCTTGACCCCGGCTGGCGAAAGTTTATTGCAGATTTCATGTAAGAAGGGCAGTATGCCGTTGGCGATTTGTGGCCCGTCTTTGCGCAGAGCGTCGAAGTGCAATTTGACGCCGAAGAGTTCCTGTTCGCCGATATACTTGGAAAGCCAATCGCGAACGATTTCCTCACGATTAGGCATCATGGCGCCGGACTGCACAGTTGCTTTCAGAATCGCCGAACCGACTTCGTCGATTGAGTTGATGGCGCCCAGCGGCGCATAAATCCGGTGCAATCCGTGATTCCGCTCTGCGTAATACTGTGTGTAACCGGCGATGGAACTCTTGCCAATACCATATTCGCCTTGGATGAACATAGCCACTGGTTTGCCGCGTTCAACTTGCGCAACACCCCGCTCCAAAATGCGACGCAGTTGTTCTTCACGACCAGAAAATAATTCCACGGGAACAGGCTGGCCGGGGTAGAAAGGGCTGTTACCTTTGAGGTTGCTGGACATAATTTAACATGCGCCAATCGATTTGATGCTTCAGATTGGCGCATGTTTGAGTTTTTGTCAAGTTTATCGGCGCTATTGGAGGATTAATACCGGTAGTGCTCCGCCTTATACGGACCGTCCACATCCACGCCGATATACTCGGCCTGCTCGGGGCGCAGCCGCGTCAGTTTCACGCCAAGCCGTCCAAGGTGCAGCCGGGCGACTTCCTCATCCAGCGCCTTGCTCAGCGTATACACGCCGATGGCGTAGTCGTTTTGCTTCAGGTCGATCTGCGCCAGCGTCTGGTTCGTGAAACTGTTGCTCATTACGAACGACGGATGGCCCGTGGCGCAGCCGAGATTCACCAGGCGGCCCTTCGCCAGCATGTATATGCAATGGCCGTCGGGGAAGATGTACTTGTCCACCGCGCCTTCCGCTTCAGGCTTGATCATCTCCATCTTCACGTCTTTGCGCCGGTTCAGTTTGTTCACCTCGATCTCATTGTCGAAATGACCGATGTTGCAGACAATCGCCTGATCCTTCATCTGCTCCATGTGCTCCACGAGAATCACATTCAGATTGCCCGTCGTAGTCACGTAGATGTCGCCTTCGGGCAGCGCATCCTCCAGGGTTGTGACCTCGAAGCCCTCCATCACGGCCTGCAAGGCGCAAATCGGGTCGATCTCGGTGATCAGCACACGCGCGCCGAAGCCGCGCATGCTCTGCGCGCAGCCCTTGCCCACATCGCCGTAGCCGCACACCACCACGACCTTGCCCGCCACCATCACGTCCGTGGCGCGCTTGATCCCGTCGGCCAGCGATTCGCGGCAGCCGTACAGGTTGTCGAACTTGCTCTTCGTCACGCTGTCGTTCACGTTCATCGCCGGAAAAAGCAGCGTCCCTTTCTTCTGCATTTCATACAGCCGGTGCACGCCGGTCGTCGTCTCCTCGCTCACGCCGCGGATTTTGTCCGCCGCCTTGTGCCAATGCTGCGGATCGCGCTCCAGCTCGCGCTTCAGGATCGAGTTGATCACCTGCAGTTCATGGATGTCGGTGTATTCGTCGAGGATCGACGGATCGTTCTCCGCCGCATAGCCGCGATGAATCAGCAACGTCGCATCGCCGCCGTCGTCCACGATCTGATCCGGACCGGTTCCGTCAGGCCAGGTCAGCGCCTGGTAGGTGCACTCCCAGTACTCCTCCAGCGTCTCGCCCTTCCAGGCGTAGACCGGCGTGCCGTCCTTGGCGATCGCCGCCGCCGCGTGGTTCTGTGTGCTGAAGATGTTGCACGACGCCCAGCGCACGTCCGCGCCCAGCGCATTCAGCGTCTCGATCAACGCCGCCGTCTGGATCGTCATGTGCAGCGAACCGGTGATCCTCACGCCCTTCAGCGGCTGCTCTTTGCCGTACTTTTCGCGGCAGGACATCAACCCCGGCATCTCATGTTCGGCGATGGAAAGTTCCTTGCGGCCGAAACCGGCCAAATTCAAATCGGCCACCTTGTACGGCAGGCCTGAATAATTCGGCAATTCAATCTGCGGCGTCTCCACCGCGGTGTTTGTGGACATATCGTGCAATCTCCTTTGGTTTTCGCCGCCCTGGCCTGATGCGGCTTGACGATAAAGAGTATTTTACCGCTTCAATTCTCCGCGGGCAATGAACGCGCCGTTGATCCCGCTCCCGCCATTGTTGTGGAGTTTAACGCAAAGTCGCTAAGCCGCTAAGGACGCAACGGCATTCGAGGAATAGCTTCTTTGCGATTCTTCGCGGCTTCGCGTCTTTGCGTTTAATGCGGTTTATCCTTTTGACATGAGACGGATTGCTATGCTCTATTCCGGTTTATTCGCGATTAATCCTGCAATATATTGATTTGATCATGAATGGAGAAAAAATGGAAGCCTACTTGCTGACTTATTTTAAGGACGACACGCATAGCCCGCATTTCGCGCTCAGCGCGGATGGTTATACATTCACCGACGTAAACAAGGGCGAAAAGGTAGCGGACGGCGCGACGCTGGCCAGCCAAAAGGGCATCCGCGATCCGCATATCGCTCGCGGTCCGGACGGGGCGTTTTATCTCGCCATGACGGACCTGCACGTTTTCGGACAGCGCATGGGTTACCGAACGACTCAATGGGAAAGGGATGCGGAGAAATACGATTGGGGCAATAATCGCGGCTTTGTGCTGATGAAATCGCACGACCTGATCAACTGGACCGATAGCAATGTGCGCCTGGACGAGTTGTTTTCGGAATTAAAAGATGTGGGCTGCGCATGGGCGCCCCAGGCCATCTACGATCCTGACGCAGGGAAAATGATGCTCCATTTCACCATGCGCATCGGGCACGGGCGCACAAAACTGTACTACGCTTACACCGATGACGAATTCACCAGACTGACCACCTTGCCCCAGATCCTCTTCGAATATCCGAATCCTGAAGTCCAGATTCTGGATTCCGACATCATCCGGCTGCCGGACGGGCGATACTGTTTGACGTATGTGGCCCAGGAAAATCCCGGCGGCGTGAAAATTGCGTTCTCCGATTCGATCAACAAAGGCTACGTCTACCAGCCGGAATGGATTGATCTTGAACCGGGCGCCTGTGAAGCGCCGAACGTCTGGCCGCGGATCGGCGAAGAAAAATGGGTGCTGATGTGCGATGTCTTCAGCGTCCAGCCGCACAATTTCGGCTTTTGCGAGACCGCCGATTTTGTCACTTTCACAAACCTGGGGCATTTCAACCAGGGAGTCATGAAGACCACGAATTTCTCTTCGCCCAAACATGGTTCGGTGTTGCCAATCACGAAAGCGGAAGCGGAGAAGTTAGCTCAACATTGGGACATGGACTTTCCAGCGCTTTGTTGAAAACCTTTGAAAATCACACTCGTTCTCGTCCTCGTTCTCGTTCTCGAAATCATGTTTCAAACGGGCGTAATAGCGATAAAATCGAGTGCGAGTTTGAAAGAGCATATCAACAAAGCTACCTTCCAGAAATGAGCACGGATGGAGTCGCTTGAACAGAAAATCGCCCGGGTTGTGAAGGAGGATGTCGCCATCGCGCCGTACGATCCGGTGTGGCCGGAACTGTTTCAGCAGGAGAAGGCCAACCTTTTGGCCTGCCTTCCGCAGGGCTTGATCAAGCGCATCGAGCACTTCGGCAGCACGGCCGTTCCCGGTCTGGCGGCCAAGCCGATTGTCGATATGCTGGTCGAGGTCACGTCGCTGGACGAGACACGGGAGATCGTTCCGCCGATCCTCGAGCCGCGTGGCTACGACTACTTCTGGCGTCCAACGATGGGGGATGACACGCCGCCGTTTTATGCCTGGTTCATCAAGCGCGACGCTGCCGGAAACCGGACGCACCACATCCATATGATCGAGGCGCACTTCGAGCACTGGGACCGGCTGCTCTTCCGCGACTACCTCATCGCGCATCCCCGCGTCGCGCAGGAATACGCCGAACTCAAACAGCGCCTATCGACCGCCCACGCGCATGACCGCATCGCCTACACCCAAGCCAAGACCGAGTTCATCGTGCGGATCACCTAACTCGCTAAATTATACTACAAAAACACCTGACCAAGCCTGCGTAGATTCACATTCTTGCGATCAATGTAGTTTGTTATCTTGCCTTCGATACGGTTTATTCTTTTGACATAAAACGGCCTTTTGTGATCTATTCCAGAGTAATTCCGGCCGATCCTGCAATATCGGCTCGCAGGAACAACGGTTAGGCTAACAGGCTATTTGGATGATATTATATAGTCCCAATAGGCACTGATAGAAGAAACAAAAGAAAATCATATAATTTTAATATCTTGTTGGCACTCATGAGAAAGGACAACATCATGGCTACAGCTAAAAAAGCAGCTGCGAAGAAGAGTGCACCCAACCCTGGTGATGCACCACCGGCCTCAAAGCCAGCAGGAACCAGCGAGCAGGCTGATCCGTCTGCACCCGCGAGCAAGCCATTTACTCAAGCGGACGTAGTTCAGGCAATCTTCGGCGCTTATCTCGAGCCTGACGCACCTCATAGCAAGAAGGCGGACGCGAATATCGCAGTCCAACGATATCTTGAACAGACAATTGCAAAGCACTCCGTAGGATCGCAGTACAACATCATCCTTTTCTACGATACCACACGCATGGTTCAGAGTGACGCAGATAACATCTACTCGGCGGTCACGGAGTTCCCAGAAGAGAAACCTATTCTTGTCATTCTGCACTCGACGGGCGGCTATGTGGAACCGGCGTATCTAATCGGCAAGCTCCTTCGCGAATACTCCGGGGAGGACTTGCATATCGCGGTCCCGCGACGTGCAAAGTCAGCAGCAACACTTCTGTGTTGTGCCGCCGACAGGATCCACATGGGCGGGCTGAGCGAACTAGGGCCAATCGATCCACAGATTGACAACCTTCCAGCCCTTGGTCTCAAGAGCTCCGTCCAGCATATCGCTGAACTCGTTGCCGAATACCCGCAAGCCACCGAACTCTTTTCAAACTATCTCGCGAAGGCGGTGAAGCCCATTCACATAGGTTACTATGAACGCGTAGCTGAGTCAGCCGTTCAGTATGCGGAGAGACTGCTCAAACCGCACGCGAAAGATCTGAAAGACAATCCGGAAAACATTGCCAAGACCCTCGTTTACTCATACAAAGACCACGGATTCGTCATCGACAAGCAGGAAGCAGTGTCAATCTTCGGTGACAAACTCGTTGTTTTGAACACTCCAGAATATAACCTCGGGAATGCCCTGTATCAGGCATTGGACTTCATCAACCGTATTGCCGGGTATGCAAATCAGACATTTTACATGATTGGATCGCTTACAACAGCCCCCGTATTCACCGCAAAGAAGTGATGATGTGCCAACAAGCCGTCGGAGGCGACGGCTTGCAGCCGCGCCTCAACGGCACCATTGAGTGTAATTTGGTGGATTTCATCTATATGATTTGGAAACGCATCATTTTCTGTATTTTGCTGATTGTGTTGCGGTAATGCCGTTATTTTACGGAACGTTCGTGCAAAAACTGCCTTAAAACGTCTCATTTGCAGCTGAAAATGCCTCGTTTGAAACTTCAAACACTTCATTCGAAGTCTCAAATGCCATAAATGAAGCTTCATTTGCCACATATCACGCTTCATATGCCTCAAATGAAGCGTGATTTGCCTCAGATAACACTTCATATGCCTCGGATGAAGAGTGATTTGTGATAGATGACGCTTCATATGCGATAAATGAAGCGTGATCTGCCATAGATGAAGCGTGATTTGTTTCGGATGAAGCGTGATCTGTCGCAAATGATGCTTCATTCATGGTGGATCAATTCTGTTTGACAGCGATGGGCATTTTGCCTTAATTTTGCAGATTGCATATTACGGACCGAAGGCGGCGGCTATGGAGGCATATCTCTTATTGGCTGTGATGGCGGTTGTGCAATCCAAAGCGATAAGCATGTTCTTTATCGTCCTGGCCTTTTTGGCCTTTGCGTTCGTTGTCGGGTATTTCGTGATGCCATCCAATATGGATCTGTACCGGTCCGGATACAAGCAGGAGGCCCAAGCCCGGCGCGAGGCGAATGATAATGTGCAGTGGCAGACAGTGGAAGGCGTGCTGCTGGAATGCAATGTCGTCGCAACCGGTCAGCGCAGCCTGCGAAAAACAGATGCGCCCATGCGGCCGATTTTGCCCCAACCTCGATTTGAAAAAGAAGCCATGAAATATGACGCGCCCGATTGGAAGTCCGGGCATTGCGTGCAATTCACCTATAGCTATTCGGTCGATGGAGAGGAGTATAGGGGCTTCAAGGCTGAAGGCGCTCCGGATTTTCAAACTCAAGCCGAAGCGGAGCAGATTAAAAGCAAAATCAAACCAGGCAAAACCATCACAGTATATTACGATCCCGAAGCGCACCACTATTCAAAAGTCAATTTCTATGAGTTGTTTTAATTTCAGGAATTAAGATTATGCATTTCTGGCGCTTTGGACTGCGGCGGCCATGCCGCCGCCTTGGCGAAACTTTGGTTTGAAGGCAGGGGAATATTCCACGATTCAAGGCGCAGGCATGGCCTGCGCACTCCAAAGCCCCCTGCGTAACATCCCGTCAGCCGGCAGCGGAATGTGAAAAAATTAATATTTTTGTTTCTACCGTGCAGCACTTTTTGCGATTCTTCAGTCACTAATAGTGAGAGATTAAAAACGGATGCGGCGATGATCGATCTGGAGCGGGTCGCTCAGTTTCAATTGGGTGAGTTGGATGCTTTCGAGGCGCTGATGCGCGGCGAAAGCGCCAGGATGCTCGGATTTATTCGCCGCTACGTCCGTTCGGCGGAACTGGCGGACGACATTTTTCAGGAGGTCTGCATCCGGGTTTGGAAAAACCGGGCGCAGCTCAAGAATCGGAGCCGTTTCCGCAGCTGGATGTATCAGATCGCGCGCAACGCGATTTTCGACCAGCTGAAAAGCGAGGATTGGCGGCTGGAGATTGAGTTTTATGGCGATGAGGTTACGGCGCTGACGAGCGTCCGTGATTCGATCAAGGAGCCCCGGCAACAGGCGGCGTTGCGCGAGTGGAACCGGATCGTCAGTGCTGAAATCCGCAAGTTGGATCCGAAGTCGCAGGAGATTGTGGCGTTGCATTTCGCCGCTGGTTTGAATTTGCGGGAGGCGGCGGATGCGCTGAACATGAAGCACAGCACGCTGCGTTCCCGGTTATGCCGGATCTTGCGGCAATTGAGGCGAAGCCTGGAGCAAAAGGGCATTCAAAGTGGCATCTTGAAACCGTGATATGGGAAGAAGACGCATGGATTCCAACAACAAGCATGACTGGATCGAGCTACTGCTGGAGGGCCGTTCGCTGGATGAGCTGCGCGAGGAGCAGGGCGATTGCCTGGATCCGGCCGACGCCAGCGAGGTGCGCGCAATCGAGCGCATCGTGCGGCTGATGCGGGAGAATGAAAGCGCGCTGGAAGCGGCGAATCAGCGCCGCGCTGAGCGGCTTGTAGGATACGCGGCGCAGCAGATCCGCGAACAGCAGAGCGAACTTGAAATGGAGCGACAACGCGATACAGCGCCAGCCGAGACGGGCGCTACGCTCGGAAACGCCTTTTGGAGTCTCATTGGCTCTTTTTTTCCTTCGCGTCCGGATTCGAGCAATGCACCGGGCGAGGAGCGTCCGCGACCGGCAAGGCCGTTCGAGCGTCTGGCCATGCCTGTTCTGCTCTCCGCGCTGGTGATTTTCGGCGTTTATATCTTGCTGCAAAAGGGGCCAGCGCCGGAAAACCGGAATCAAACTTTTGCACCACAGACCGTCTTTCGCAACAACGACGAGATCGTCAGTCTGCCGATCGCGCCGCATGCGCAAGCGGCTTTGGGAGTCCAAACAGTACTGGAGAAATTCTCCGACAGCCAGTTCCGCCTCGCGCAAGGCAAGGTCTGGCTGGATGTGCAGAAGGGCGGCGAGGGCCTGCTGGTCTCCAGCCCTTACGGCATGGTCTGCGTGACCGGCACCAGTTTCGGCGTGCAATTGAACGAAGACGGCATCGTGGTGGATGTGGCGCGGGGCAGCGTGGAGTTTTCCAACGGCAGCCGCAGGCATACATTGGTTCAGGGCGAGTGTCTTCGCGCGGATAATCAAGGCCTGATTCAGATCGGGCAGCGGGCCTTGCATGAGGCAAAGCCTTACTGGGTGTCGAATCAGGAACGAGAACTCTGGATCGAGCAAAACACGCGCCAGGTGGCGCATTGGCCGTTGGATGAGCTGCCCGAAAACATCAAGGAAGGCGTCAAGGATCGCGGCAGCTTTGGCATGGACGGCGCCGTGCCGCCGGGCGAAGAGCCGGAATTCGGCGCTGAAACCCAGTCGGAAGAGCTGTTCGGCACATGTGTGCGTTTCAAGATCGCGATGCGCAAGCAGGCGATTGTGCTGGAGAAAAACGACGGACTCGTTCCGCTGAAAGATTTCACGGTGGCGGCATGGGTGAAACGCGAATCGCAAGTCGCCTACCCGCGCATCCTCTCGTCCGCCTCGAACGGCTGGCGCGTCGGCTTTCACAATGATGAGTTGCTTTTCTCCTCCGCGGCGAACTATCCGCAGCATTACCGCGGAATTCACGATTATTCAGTCGCGGCTTCGCAGGTGGATGCCGGAAAGTGGCGTCACGTGGCGTACACGTACGAGGCGGATCAACGCAAAGTTTCGTTCTTCATCGACGGACAGCTCGCCGGATCGCAAAATCTTGTTGAACCGATCAAGGAGCCGATGGGCGAATTTTACATCGGATTGGGTATCTATAAAGGTGTGCCGGTATCCACAACCGATGGCGCCCATTACTATGGGATGGACGCTCAAGGCCAAAGTTATCCTGTGCGGGCGCTCAATCCCAAGGTGGGGCGCGAGGCTCCCCAATACGATATTCCGATTATGATCTTGATGGAAAACGGCGAACTGACGCCCACAACCCAATTTGACGGATGCATCGACGACCTGCGCGTGTTCGGCGAAACGCTGGATAGCGAGACAATCCGGAAGGTTGCGAAGTTTGACCTGTTGCCATGATTGTTTGCGAGAGGCTCATCAGGACCAGCCTCTCTTGCCATAGGAAGGGAACGTGCAAAGAGCAAACAAACTATATTAAAAGGAGGCGCCAAAGATATGAAGCGCGTAAGGAAAAGTTATATCCAATTCGAAGGTTTCACCTTGATCGAATTATTGATCGTGGTGCTGATCATCGCCATCCTGGCGGCGATCGCCGTGCCGAACTTCCTGGAGTTCCAGACTCGGGCGAAAGTTTCGCGGGTGCATTCGGACTTGCGCTCGCTGGGAGTAGCTATCGAAGCTTATATTACTGACGTCG
The DNA here is from genome assembly GCA_016928995.1 of Candidatus Sumerlaeota bacterium. GTDB lineage: Bacteria > Sumerlaeota > Sumerlaeia > JAFGJS01 > JAFGJS01 > JAFGJS01. The sequence continues at coordinate 10,421 of JAFGJS010000141.1, forward strand.
GACGTCCGCCGTTGGATTTTCTGGAAGTGTATAGAGTGTGGAATGTTCCATTTGATGAACGTCACCAGTGTTATATACAATTAACCACGCCAATTGCTTATATCTCCACATTTTTTCCCGATGTGTTTGTGGATAAATCTACTGCGACAGATCAGTATGGCGTGTTTCGCCCGGAGTTGCAATATTATCATTACGACCAATTTCAATTGCCGCGAGCGGATGATGCGCAAGATGCCGGTTGGCATCAGGGCGGGTATGATAATGGTTTTATCTGGTCGCTCTATTCGGTCGGTCCTCAACATTTCGAGGGAACACCTTGGGTGCCGGACATGTATGATCCATACTCAAGCGCGATATATCCTGAAAAAATTGCGAATATCTATGATCCGACGAACGGGACAGTCAGCCACGGTAAGATTTATCGCACCAATAAGGGCATTTTGATTGGTAAACATATTCCGCTCGTATAAACGAGCCATCGGAATCATAGTCCGGAAACGTCGGTGTATCAGGCCTGAAACGTCCAGACGCGGATCATCACGCCGCGTCTGGACGGCTTTCGATTGTCCGATCAATTATATCGTCGTATCTTCTCAACCGAGCCGGTAGGCGAGGCAGTTCTTTTTTCCTACCCGTACATCTGCGACGAAACTCACCGCGACGGCTCCTCACGCCTCGCCGGTGGATTTCAGCAAATCATCCAGAGTTTGTTCATATCGCTCTGCGTCGTCCCATCCGAACTCTTCCGCGCTGTACTTCGCGGATTCGAAGGGCAACGTCACGGCGTCGATGTCCGCGCCCAGCGCCGGGATGGCGCTCGCCGCCTGCAGGTTGTATTCGCGCGCTGTCTCACCGGTCTGCCGCGCGCGATATCGCGCCGCCGTCCAGTCGCAAAACTTCGCATAGGTGCGCATCATGGCTTCGCGCGGCGAGTGTGGCGCGCGTCGGGATCGCCGCCGTTCTTCGCGTTTGCTCCGCGCCATCAGCAGACCGTGCGTTTCGCCGATGGTCTCATGCGTGCGGCGTTGCGACATCTTGCGCCAACGCCGGCGGCGCATGGCATACAGCACCACGATGAACAGCATCAGCGTTCCCATGAGTGCCAGCGTATAGACGAGAATTTCCGTCATCTCCTTTTGCGTCACCTGCGGCAAGGGGCGGCCGCTCGAGCCTTCGATGATGCCTTGCATCGTTGGTCGCTCCACGATGGTTCGTCCCGGCACAGGGCCCTGATTAAACTCGGGCTGCGCCCAGAAAATCATTCCCGCGATGAACAGCGCGCTGCTATAAAATCCGGCGGCGAGCAGATGCGCGCGCCACAGCCGGACGCGCTCCAGTTGCCCGAAGCTTTCCGCGCGAAAGGTGTAGAAATCCATCACGAAGCAAAGCGTCAGCAACGCCCCAGCCAGACCATAAAACTGCAGCATTTCGTACGGGTGTTGATACTTCTCGATGCCGTAGAGTATCAGGATCAGCAATGTGTTCATATACATTCGCGCGAAGCTCCGCGCGCCGGACAGCAACGCCAGCAGCGGTAAATGCATCGAGCAGAGGCACAGCAGCAGCGACGCGCGAGAGGAGATCACCAGCGGCGCCAGGGCGAACGTCACAATCACGAGGAATCCGCCGAAGCGCTCCCGGTAATTCATGCCGCGAAACAAGTCGATCAGCGTCACGCGCGCGGAGTAGGTGAGCAGGAACAATGCCGTCAGGACGCCCCACAACAGCGTTCCGGTGAGCTGCGGATCGTAATTCAATTGCGGCAATAGCGCCACGTGCAGCGTCAGGCCCGAAAGCCAAAACGCCCAGAAATACAGCGCCAGCGCATACGGGCTGTGATAAATCGCGCTATGTTTGCGAACCTGTCCCATCGCTTATCTCGGCAAGGCCAATTGAGTTTCGAGGCGCTCCGTGCGCCCCACGGTATACACCGTGCAACCTAATTCCTTGAACCGCGCGACCAGCGCTTCGAGTTCTTCCCCTTCCACCTCATACATCTCATGCGCTTCGAGCAGCTTGATGAAACTACGATCGTCCACGAACACCACGATTGGCAGCACGTGGTTCTCCAACATCTGCGGGATCACCGGCTCCAGCCATTCGCGCTGGAACACGGACGCCGACACAACCCACGCGACCGTTGCGCCGGGCTTCACACGGAAATATTCCCGGTTGCAGAGCTCGCCGAAATCCCGCGCGCCTTCCGGCCGCCAGATCGCCATGCGGCTCAGGATCAGATGCAGATGCGCCACGCCCGCGCCGAGTTCCACGGTCTCCGTGCGCGATCCAATCGCGAACACTCGCGCCATGTGCGATTTCTCAATCGCCGTCTGCGCCAGGCACGCCCCGGCCTTCACGATCAGCTCCGTGGAGGTCTTGTCGCCCACGCCGCGTTGCGCGATGCGCCGCAGATCGAGGAAGATATTCACCTCGGTGATCGCCTGGTCCTCGATCTCGCGCACCGTGAGCACGTCGCGCCGCGCCGAGGTCGGCCAGTGGATCAGCCGCGGATGATCGCCCGTTCGATAATCGCGCAGATGGATGAACGACTCGCTGTGCCCCGGCCGGCGCACCGTTTCGCCGCCGACGTGAAACAGCGTGCCCTGCGACAGCAACGGCATGGCGTCGATGGAGGTGGACTTTGGCAGCACGTAAACCGGAGTCACGCATTCCAGCGTGCGTTCGAATTCAAACACGCCCAGCGCGTCGCCTGTTGAGACTCGCAGCGGACCGATGACATACAGCCCGCGCCGCCGGGAGCAAACGCCTTCGTAAACAAAGAGTAAGTCCTGGCCGCTACGGAATGGATCACACTCCAGGCAACGCATGTGGTACGGATCGCCCGGATTAAAGTGATCCGTCATGATGAACATCTCGGCGGCGAAACGGCTGTCATGGCTCACGTGCAACGTCACCGGCAGGCGGCTTTCCTCGAACGCATGCGGATAATGTTCGCGCGACACGCGCATCGAATCGGCCAGCCGGAAGCTCGTCAACCATGCCAGCGCCATCAGCGCCAGCAGGAACTCGCCCAGGAACAGCAACGCCGGCAGCCGCAACGTCAATCCCGTCGAGATCGCCAGCGCCGCGGCGAACAGCAGCACGTTGCGCCGCGTAAAAATCGAAAATGATAAATCATGCTCCATTGAATTCTGGTTTTCTTATCTCAAATAAATCGCACTTTTTTTCATTACAGAGCGCTGAAAGCGCGACATATACCAGCCCAGGGCGAAGCCCTGGGTATGCATCGTTCAACATTGATTCAGCCCTGTAAGGGCGGCATAGAAGTATGCATCCCAGACCAACTGGCGCGATAACATTCCTTTTGCATCAGGGAACTTCTAATAATAAAAAACTCACGCAGAATCGCGGAGCGCGCAGAGATTGGATCATTATCTTTAAAACACACACAATTGATTCTCTGTGTTCTCTGTGAACTCTGTGGTGAATTTTTTTGGTTCCCCATCAATTTGACATAGCCTTGCGCCAAAGCGCCATTATAAAATTACAGTGAGAAAACCAGAAAGGAATTAACAGGAAACATCAACAACCATGCCTCGAACATTCAAAGCGACATTTCTGCCGATGAACGTGACCGTGGAGGTCGATCCATCGCAGGCGCCGTTCGGCCGCATGGGCGAGCCGGGCAGCATCCTCGACATCGCCCAGCTCGCCCCGCGCGAAATTTACCTCGATCACGTCTGCGGCGGCGTATGCGCCTGCGCCACCTGCCACGTCAAGGTGCGGCAGGGCCTCGAATCCTGCAATCCCCAGAGCGAAGATGAAATCGACATGCTGACGATGGCTGACGACGTCGAGGAATCCGTTTCCCGCCTCGCCTGTCAAACCATCCCCGACGGCAGCCAGAACCTAATCATCGAAATCCCCGACCAATAACGAAATCGTGCTAATCTGCCGCGCAGTTTTTTTGCGACGGCTGTATTAGCTTTGGTAGACATTATTGCCACAGGTATTATGAATTAGACTGGAATCACCATTCCGGCTTCAACCATATCTGCATCGGCCTCAACATCTACGCCTTCTTCCTGATCCTCGCCCGCGTAGGTTACCTTGCCAGTCGCTTGCCCGATTAGGCTCAGCAGACGTTTTTGCCGGTCTGCCATTAAGGCTTCAAATTCGTTACGGCGAAGGATATCGGGGTCAATTAGGTGTGTAAGAAGGTAGGAATTGAGTCTCTCCCGTTCAATGGCTGGTGTCTGCTTGTCGCCCTTTTCAAGTTTTGCCAAATATTCAGATGGCGCCACTCCACCAATGATCCGGTTGGTGCGGAATGACAGCGGCGTTTTGTTTATAATCGAGTCATAAACGGCTGGCTTGATGCCCTGCTTCTTGCACCAGTCTTGTGGGAAGATGTGGTGAATATCTACGTTTTCACCGAAGAAAACAGTATGATCGAATTTTTGACCGGAGCGAAAATCTTGTGCGCCTTCTTTCATCAATAGTGCGTTCATGCCCTTATAGGCAGCTGACAACCGCATGCGCATAGTTTTTAGCCGGTCGGCGCGAAAAATGGATTCGCTTACTGTCGTTGGCTCTGGTCCTCCTCGCAGCCAAATTGGCACTTCGATAAAATCTTTGGCAATTCGTGATTCGACCGCTGAGCCATATAACTCGCCGAACACACCGTTCCAGTACCATTGCACAAGTTTGGCGCGATTGGCTTCGTGCTCCCATGCCTCGCCGATGTCGGCTATAATGGCAGCCAGCGGTACGATTTGTGATTGATAGGGCAAATCGAAAATGCGGTAGATGTGTAGCATGTGTAGAAACTTAGCGGCCTGCACAAAGCCATGCTCGACTTTTTTCTCGTATTGTTTATAAGCTTTTAGCGGTAAACTCAACAAGGCCTGTCGGTTGCCAGTAACGGCAGGCAGTTCCTTACCCTGTTTGCCAGCCTGTTCTGCCTCGCGGCGGCGTTCTCGCGTGTAGAATAAAGAAATCGCCTGCAGAAAATCAGTATTGCTGACATTAGCGATGATTCCCGTTTCCGAATCAGCCGGCCGTAGTGTATCCACGAAGCGTCGATGGCGGCCTTTTTGCGTTTCGTCGCCGTACCAGTCCTTGCGTAGCTCGTGGCCGTCGGCAGCGTACATCGCCGTGACCAATTCGAAGGCGTCGAGTGGCTTGCCACCGGTGTTGACCTTTTCGAACACTACGCAGACAGCTTCTTTCGATGTAGAGCGATCGAGTGAAATCACAGGCACCCGATAATACTTAAAATTTTCCAGCACCTCACGCTTGAACTTGCGGAAGGTTTCGCGCATAGCTTCATTAGCGTCCCCCTTCCAGTATTGATCAAAGCCATCCTGCCAGCGGTCCCAGTCGAATACTTGAGTCACCGGGTACGTCAGCTCGGCATATTCATGCTCTGGCGTGGAAAGGTCGGTCACTACCTCGCGGCCGAAATCAGTACGGATGATTCGATCCTCCGGCACCCCCACGATTGCCTCTTCGCGGTCGATACTCGGATCAAGCGCCTTTCGGATATCGATATAGAACCAGCGTTTCACTTTCTTTTTTTTCGGTGTCACCGTCTCGACTACCTTTCTGCGTAGTGTCACCTGATACAGCGAAGTCATGCGCTGCTGACCATCCAGCAACAGCGAATGAGGTGAAATGTGATTTGCCTCCGTAGGCGCGCCCTCAACCGGTCGGGGTTTAAAGTTTACCTCCCCACCCGAATTCAGCGACATCAGAGCACCCACCGGAAAAGAACGCGACACTGAGGCGATCAGACTTTTTATTCGATCTTCGTCCCACACCCAGCTACGCTGAAAATCCGGCAGTTGTAGTTCTCCGTGGTGGCAATCCTCAAGTAATTTATATAGATCGTAAGGATTAGTCTGAAAGGTCGATCCGGCCATGAATTTAGTCTCCTCTACTTGCGGGTATCATGATTAAGTTATTCAACAAAACAAAAATAATCATCATGAGCATATCATGTCAAAATAAAAGGTGGCCGGCGAAGCAGGAGAGAGCGTTCATCGGGGGATTGTTTGTTGCGTGACCTTCAGTTTCTTCATTGCATCCGGGCGCCCCATTGGGCGCGGCTGCGGATGAGCAGGAAGAGGAAGAATGGGCCGCCCAGCATGGCCGTGAGCACGCCGACGGGCAATTCGGCCGGCGTGATGCGCGCGATTGTGTCGCAGATGGCCAGAAAGGCGCCGCCGCCCAACGCGGCGCAGGGCAAGAGCAGCCGGTGCTCCGGTCCCACGATGCGCCGCAAGGCGTGCGGCACAATCAGGCCAATGAAGCCGATGGGTCCGACCACAGCCACGACCGCGGCCGTGGCCATCGAGCCGCAGAAGAATGTGATTTTTTGCAGCCGCGCGACGTTCACGCCGCGTCCGGCAGCGAGTTCTTCGCCGAAGACCAGTTGGTCGTAGCGTCGCGCCTGGATCAGCAGCAGCGCCATGCTGGGCAGCAGCACTGGCAGCATCGGCGTGAGTTCGCCCCATGATCCGGCGTCCACTCCGCCCATCAGCCAGCGCTCCATCCGCATCAGCATGTCGGGCGTGGACATGTAGCGCAGGAACATCATCGCCGCCGAACAGATCAGGCTCAGCGTCACACCGGCCAGCAGCAGCCCCATCGTGGAAATGCCCGAGCGCGATCGCGCCAGCAGGTAGATCACGGCCATCGTGGAAAACGCCCCGGCCAGCGACGCGCCTTGCCGCAGGTATTGCGTCAGCGCCGCCGCCATGTCGTCCGGCGCGAGCGTCAGCATTAAGCTCGATCCGGCGAACATGAACGCGCAATATGCGCCCAGCGCGCCGCCGCTCGCGACGCCCAGCGTGTACGGCGTGGCCAGCGGATTGCGCAGCATGGCCTGAAACGCCACGCCGCAGACCGCCAGCGTGCCGCCGGCCAGAAACGCCACGGCCAGCCGCACCAGCCGAAGGTCCAGTGTCAGCGCGGCGATCGACCATTCCTGACGCGGATGCGTGAGCCATTCGATGAACGCCGCAGACATAGCCAGCGGTTCCGAGCCGAAGCGCGGCGTGATGGCCATTGTCGCCAGCGCCGCGCCGGCAAAGGCCAGCAGCGTCAGAAAATATCGCCGTTGTGTCAGCAGCGCCATCAAATCCCCCGGAGAGTTCAGAGTTTAGTGTTCAGGTTTCAGGATCACCTTGAACGGTCGATACCGTTTTGCCCCGCAAAAAAAACCACAAAGACACGAAGACACAAAGGACTGATTTTCTAAACTATGTTTTACAATCATTTAGTCTCTGTGTGCCCCGTGTGCTCTGTGCGAGAATCATATTTTTAGAGATTACCCAAAGTTTTAAATTCTGAACTCTAAACTCTGACCACTACTCATACGTCTTTTTGCTCAGCACGGTGATCAACGGCTGGCGCGTGAGCGGATGCTCCAGCACGGCGATCTGGCCGCCGTAAACCGGCGACAGGCGTTCGGCGGTGAGCACTTCCTCCGCCGCGCCTGCGGCCTCCAGCCGCCCGGCGCTGAGCAGCAAGAGCCGGTCGCAAAATTGCGCGGCCAAATTCAGGTCGTGCGCCACCACGATCACGCATTGCCCGTTGCGCGAAAATTGCCGCAGCAGCGTCATGACTTCATGCTGATGATGCAGATCAAGCGCCGAGGTCGGCTCATCGAGCAGCAGGAACTCCGCCTGCTGCGCCAGCACGGATGCGAGCAGCACTCGCTGCCGTTCGCCGCCCGAGAGATCGTCCAACGGCCGCTCCGCGAACTCCAGCGTGTCCGTCTGCAGCATCGCTTCGCGGATTTGCTTTAGGTCATTCTGGGTCAGGAAGCCCATCGCCCCCAGATGCGGATAGCGCCCCAGCGCCACGGTTTCCTCGCAGGAGTATGCGCAGACCGGCGTCACCGTTTGCGGCATGAACGCTATGGATCGGGCCAGCGCATCGGACTTGTGCTCGCGCAGCCGTTTGCCGTTGAGCCGGATGGCGCCCTCACTGGGCGTACGGATGCTCGCGAGCAAGCGCAGCAGCGTCGATTTGCCCGAGCCGTTCGGGCCGATGATCCCGGTCATCGTTCCCGGCTCGAAGCGCGCCGTAATGCCGCGCAAGGCCCATCGCCCTGGCTGGTACGCATAGCCCGCGCCGTCAGTTTCCAGCAGCATCGTCCGTCTTTTCCTGGATTTCATTCGTTGCGTTTGCGCCGTCCGCGTCATCGCTGTCCGGCGCTATGAGCAATTGTTGGATTTTGCGGATGGTTTGCACGATACGCGGAGTGGGCATCAGCACGGAATCGCCGGTCAGAAATTCGATGCGCCCATTCTTCACCGCAGGCAACGCGCTCAGCGGCTCCCAATCCTTGCATAAAGCCGCGCGCCGCGCATCAGTCATCTCCTCGCCCGGACGCAATTCGATGATTACGTCCGGCTGCCGGGCCAGCAAAGTTTCTTTCGAGATCGTCGGATAGCGCTCCTGATCGGCGAAAATGTTTTCGCCGCCCGCCGTTTCGACGACTTCATGGATGAACGTGCCGCCGCCGACGGTGGCGATGCCGGCCAGCGAGCCTTCCCGGCGCGACATGACGATGAATACGCGCGGACGCGGATTGATCGCATCCGCCGCCTGTCGCAGTTGCTTCAATTCCTGATCCATTTTCTGACAGACCGTTTCCGCCTGCTCCTGCTCGCCAGTCAGGCGGCCCACGCGCCGCAAGGCCTGTTTGATGTCCGCGATTGTCTCGATCTCGATCTGCTCATACGGGATTTTGCGCTCACCGCAGAGCCGCTCGATTTTCTCCTGCTTGCCTTGCAGCAGGATCAAGTCCGGCCGCAGCGCCAGAATCCGCTCCAGATTGGGATTGAACAGCCCGCCGCAATCGGGCTTTTCCGCAGCCTCGGGTGGATACGTGGTGAACTGCGAAACGCCGGCGACGCGGTCTCCTGCGCCCACGGCATACACGATTTCCGCCAGCGCCGGAGACAGCGCAAGGATGCGTTGCGGCTTGGGGGATTGCTGCGCATCGTCCGCGCCATTGCCGGCGGCGCACAGCGTCATGCACAGCGTTAATATCAGCCATCCAGCCTCGCGGCGTTTGGGCATCTCATGCTCCTGGATTCAGTATTCGAGCAGTTCCAAGGCCTCTTTAAACTGCAACCATTGCCAATGCAACAGCCAGGCCGCCAGGATCAGCACGGCGGCGGTATATGCCAGCGCGATGGCTTGCCAGATTCGTTTTTCCACGCGGCCCATGACCTTGCTCTGATTGATCAGCGGGATCGTCAGCGCTCCCAACACGAAGAAAATCAGCAGCGCCAGTATCCAGCGCTGCGAAAAGATGTCTGACGCGCTCAAATCCGGCTTTTGTTCCTGGGGTTTGTTCGGTTGTTGCTCATCCATAAGATCAGTCTGCGCGAAAAAAGAAAATGCTGTCAACCACGGAAGCCTTTGTCGTTCCGTTTGACAAAGCATTTTGAACGTGCAAGAAATTTCATGTTGCTTATTGATTTGCGGCATCACGTCGCCATTTGCTGAATTAATGGAGTTGAAAAGACGCATGTCCTCCAAACGCCGCCAATTGCCATCCGAACTGGTCTATCGCGCCTGCGAGATGCTGCTCGGGCGCGGCGATGGCGACCTGCCGCGCGGCGCCACGCAAATCGCCCGCTGGCTGCAGCAACAAGGCTTCAACGTGACGCGCGAGCAGGTCTATCCTTTGCTCCAGCAAGGCATCAAGCGCGGCTATCTGCGCTTTAATCCGCCGCGCGAATTCTCCCTTTCGCAGCGCCTGCAGCGCCGCTACAACCTGGAAAAGGCCAATATTCAGGTCGTGAATGTGACCGGTCCGACGACGCATGACAACATCGCCGACGCCACGGCGGAATTGCTGTTGTCGTTGATCAAGGAACTCGGCTCGCGCCGCGAACGCAACGAAGCCGTGCATATCGGTTTCGGCGCGGGCACCACCACGATGCGCATCGCGCAGTACTTGGCGCAGATGCTATCCTTTGAGGCGGAAACCCCGCCATTGACGTTGCATGCTCTGAGCTCCGGCTTTTCGATCCACGATCCAACGACGGCGCCGGTGGCGTTCTTCAACTACTTTCAGGACATGAAGCAGGATGTGAGTTTCGTCGGACTGTTCGCCGCGCCTGTAGTCCAGTTTAAGGAATATCCCGATGTCAAGCGGCTGCCGGGCATCGAGGCCTCTTTCGAAGCGGCCAGGGAAATCGACATCGTCGTCACATCGCTGGCTTCGGTGAATGACGATCACGGCCTGCTGCGCCAATTCATGGAATATTCGCCAGACAAGGGGATGAAGAACCTGCGCGAGGCGGATTGGATCGGCGACGTGCTTTGGCGGCCTTATTCGCCGGACGGCCCGATCGAGGTGGATACGGAGATTCGCGCCGTGACCATTTTCGAACTGGATGAACTGCGGCAATTAGTGAAAAAACGCGACAAGCACGTGATTGTCGCCGCGGCGCCTTGCTCGATCTGCGGCGCCAGCAAGGGTTCGGCGCTCAAACCGCTGCTGGAAAATGACAAACTGCGCATCTTCAATCACCTCGTAACCGACGCCGCGACAGTGCGTGAACTGTTAGAATAACAATCAGGAATCGCCGTTCTTCCATTCCATGGCGCAAGGCAGTTCCAATAGCGCCGGATTCCGCGAGTCATCGCCCCGCACCCAAAAGCGGTAGGACCGCACCACTACATCGTAAAAATCAAAGAAGCGTTCCTCGCCGCTGGGGCCCAGCGCGAAGGACATAAAATAATTTCCCGCCCTCAATGGCGAATCCAGCGTGACGCGAAAACAGCCCTTTCCGTGGAAATCGCGGAAGATCAGGTCGTCCTCATGTGAAAAATAAACGGCGACCGACATGTCATGATCGCTGCCCGCCACGACGGTCAACTCGATGTCGTCCAGCCGTCGCTTCGTCTCAAACTCCACCTCGACGCTGATCGGCTCGCCTTCCTGGAAGTACAGGCAATCATCGCCGGACGCATTGGCGATCCGCACATTGACCATCTGTGCCTCGCTTGTGCCCAGACGAATGTGCTCCGCGATGCCGGCCCGCTCCTCGGAGTACGCGACGCTGCGCTGCTCGCCGAGCTTGCCGGTTTGCGTGCCCCGGTACGCCGCGATCACCTGCGCCGTGGGGCCGTCCATTTTCAGACGTCCCCGCTCCAGCCAGATCACGCGTTCGCACAGAGACTCCACTTGATCGAGAAAATGCGAGACGAAAAAGAATGTCTTGCCCCTCTTTTTATATCGCCGGATGCATTGCCGCGCGACTTGCTGGAAATATTGATCGCCGCACACCAGAATCTCATCCAGCAGCAGGATGTCCGGATTCACGTAAAACGCGATGGAGAACGTCAGGCGCACCAGCATGCCGCTGGAGTAATACTTCACCGGTGTATAGATGAAGTCCTGCAAACCGGCCATTTCCTGGATGTCGTCGAGGATCTCGAACACCTTGCGCCGCGATTCACCGAACAACGAGCAGCAAAGGAAGATGTTCTCCATCCCGGATAAATCCGGATGAAAGCCGGATTTCAGATCGGTCAGCGTGGTGATCCGGCCGCGCGTGATTAGCTCGCCTGATGTCACAGGCGTCACTCCCGCGATCAGGTTGAGCAGCGTCGTTTTGCCCGAGCCGTTGCTGCCGATCACGCCGATCGCTTCGCCCGACTGCACCGTGAGATTCAGATTATGCAACGCTGTAGTGTCCGACGCCGGGGGAAGTTTGAACGTCACCGACTGCACGAACAGCTCCTTCAGGCTGCGGCTGTAACGAATCGAATGATGAAACGTTTTGCACACATCGCGCAGTTCAATCGCCGGTAATTGTTCAGTTGTCGCGCTCATGCCAACATCCATAGCGGCCGGGCGCTGAACAGGCAATGCAATTTTACTGAACAAATCCGAAATTCGAAATCCTGAATCCGAAACAATCTCTAAATTCAAATGGCCAAAATTCTAAAAAAACCAGCTAACATGATGATTGCCGCGTATTGATCAGTGTGGCTGGAACGGCTGTGTCCAAATGGCGCGGGTTGCACAGAACATCTTGCGTATTGCAGGCCAATGTGTTTGATACGTTAAAGTTTTATCAGTTTGGAATTTGTTTCGGATTTCGAAATTCGAATTTAGAATTCCCGGATTCAACTTCCAAGTGCCCCCCCCACGGGGTGGTCACGTGTTCTTTGAGAATACAACTGCTGGCGTGGCGAAGCCAAGC
>JAFGJS010000142.1 GCA_016928995.1 Candidatus Sumerlaeota bacterium
CGTCAAAGCCGTGGCGTTGACCGGATCCTCAGTGTCAACGGCAGCCTCGCCCTCCGCGCCGCCGGACGTCACCAGAAACCAGTGGGGGACATTCGCGATCGGACGGATGGGAACGTCCTCGCTCGGATTGCGGTCGATTATTTGGCCTCCTTCAAATCCAGTCTCCGGCTGCCAGACTTTGCCAATCGAGTCCGTGTATGGCTCGCTCGCTCCGGCATTGATGCGCACTGCCGTTGCAGCAAGTCCGGGGCCGCCGGCATGTTCCGGCAGCGGAAGCACGGCGATTGCGCTGATAGCTGGATTTCCAGTTTGAGCCTTAAAATTAATCTCAAATTTTTCGTCAGTCACTTCCACGAGCACGGGTTCGATGTAGGCGCACTTGAGACCGTCGGCCTTTTGTAAAATGTCAAAGTCTTCGATGTCACGCCCCTGGACATTGAAGGAAAAAACACGTTGTCCGGGACCGGTGATGTTTTCATCCGTTTCCGCAAAGTAGAGCTTTGCGAGATACTTGCCGTTGGGAATTTTGCAGGAGAACGCAGTCATCGAATCATGTTCGGTAAGAAACAGGTCAACATCGTCGGTGCGGTAGATCAATGGCGCCGGTCCACGGTTGTCACGTGGATTTTTGAAAATACGGTTTTGGATCAATTCGCCATACAGACCGCCGTCGTAAGAGTAGTTGATCTCTTCGGTCATCAGGCCATAAAACATCGGGTCGATAGGGGCGCCCGGTTTGTCAACCTGCAAGACGATCCTGCCGGGTTCGGCGGCGAAAATAGACGCCGTGGAAACCGTGGCCAACATCATAACGATCAGTTGTGCGAAATGTTTTTTTTCAGAACAATTGAAATACGTTTTCATAAATGATCCTCCCTGAAAAAAAATTAAAATCAGTGACTCCATATACTTCAAAATATTTTTTGGTTGCCATTGAACAATGATGCCGCCGCACCGGTTATCGACGGCCAAGATTTCATCTTGCCGCCTGACTCATTCATTTATTTGCGCAGCCAAGATCGAGGCAGTGATGATCTTGGCACAAACAATCAGCGTCATGACAGTTTTTTTTCATCTTAAGTCCAAAATTCAGAGACCGGCCATCGCCCCGTACTCAAACCCATCATCCGATCCCCAAACATTCTCACGATTAACTGGACTGAGACGACAATCAAATGGCTTGGCCTTAGATTCAAAGGTATGGCTCGTTTTGGATCTACCATAAAAAAAGCGGCAATAACAAGAGCTCGAAGAGATGCCAATTCTTCATTTTGTCATATATATCATCAGACACTGCTGAAATTAAAACATATATTTCTATCTTTGCTTGATCTATTTACGAGTCAGTTCCGCAATTTCGGCGTGGCTGAGTGCGTAGTTATAAATGCGAAAGTCATCAATGCTGCCGTTGAACAAGGGATCCGGCCATTGGCTTTTGCCGATGTAGTTATGCTTTGGTTTAAAGGACGATGGATTCAACGAGATGTAACCTAAACTGATGGGCTGTCCATCCAGATAAATCCAGCCTGTGTTTCCGCAAAGCGTCACTGCCAGATGATGCCATTCGCCGACAGGCAATGGCGGGGCGTCCACGAGCTGCTCGTCGTCTTTGTCTTTGATGGCCAGGCGCAGCGAGCGCCGGCCGGAATTCGGCGTGAGGAAGATGTACTGCGAGGTGTCGTTGCCAAAATCAAAAATGCGTTGCCAGGCGTCGCCGCCGTTCCATTTCACCCAAGCGGCTACGGTCATGTCGTTGCGGTCGGCCACAACGGAAGGCAGAGTCACGTAATCATCGGCGCCGTCCAATTCGAGCGCCTGGCCGATCTTTCCGTCAACATATGCAAGCTTGCCTGACGTGGATGCATCATGGGCGCCTGTGCCGTCATTGGCGCCGCCATCGAACCGGTAATGCGCGATGAGCTCGCCGCGATTGCTCAACTCAACCGGCTCGAAGCGCCATTGCTGGCCATGGCCTGCCGGGCCGTCCTGTTGCGTGATGCTCGAACCGTCCAGGTTTTCACCGTCGCCGCCGTCCATGTACTTGCAGCTGTGCCCGTTCCGCACGTAGAAGTATCCATCGCCGGCGTCTTCGAGAAACCATTCCTGCAGCGTGTTGTCGGCCATGCCCCATTGCCGGATATTCGCGCCGCTTTCGGTCTTCCAGTCGGCGACCTCGGCCGTTCTTCCGCAGTGCGCGGCTTTCAAGCGATAATAACCGAAACCGGTGCGCGTGATGTCCCACTGTTGATGCAATCCTCCGGTGTAAGCCGCCTGACGGATGTCCGCGCCGTTTTCCGCGTTCGCGTCAGCGACTTCCAAGGCCAGGCCGCTGTGGCGGTTGACGATCTTGCATCGCTTGCCATCGATCGCCGGCGGCATCTCGTCGCCGTTCACATCAATATCGAAATACTTGTCGTCGCCGGAAACGGTCGAGACCAGGAATTCACGCGCTGGTCCGACGCCATTGTAATACACGTCGTGATCCGTGCAGACGAAACGGAACATTGTCGGCGTCGCATATCTTTCATAGGCGGAGGCAAAGCCGCGGATCCGGCCGTCCGGCGCGCGATACACCGCGGCGGCGGTCCAGTTGGCCCGGTTTTCCGCATATCCCAAGCGCATCCCCTGGCACGAGCGGACGAACATCCCGCGAGCCAAATGCGTCGGTCCCCACCAGATACCGCCTTCAAGGCCGTACTCGGCGCCGACGATCACCTCGGCGATACTATGGATTTCAGGATTGAATGGCGTGTCGCCATTGGCTCTCACGTTTAAAATGTAATTGATGTAGTTTTCCATGCTGCCCGCGATGGCGTGAGTGGTGCCGTATGACACCCGGTCTTGAATAACGTCGTACCAGGGCTGGGCGAAATCGCAGTTCAACGGACTCGGACCGGCGAGGATTGTACCTTTGTAATATGGGCTTTTTTGCAGCAGCCCCAGGATGTCATAAAGATTTTGCTTGGTGCCCTGGCCCCAGCCATAGTCCGGTTCATTGAAGGGCTCGAGCATATGGATGGGCTTTCCGGCGTATCTTTGCGTGGCTTCGAGCGCTTGAACCCAGCGCTTCGCATTGACTTCGCGCTCATTGATTTTATACCACTCATGCGCTCCCGATTCCGTCGCCGGAACCATGGTTAACGGCTTGTCTCCCGCCATTGCCGCGACCTGCAGCATTCTGTCGATATGCCTTTTGGAACGAGCGCCGATATCTCCGTATTCATCCAGCGGTTCGTCGATGAAAAAACAGAACCGCACCATGTCGATTTGATCGGCGCCCATATGAACGATGCAGTTGCGCATGTTGTCGGGACTGGGCCAGGCGGTGTCCGCGCCCCATGTCGCAATTGATTTCGTCGTCCCTGGATCGCTCACGCTGAAGTAAACCGTGGTCTCCTCAGCCTGGATCGTCGCTGAAGCTAGCACGCTGAGCACGATCAGGATTATACGCTGCGTGTTCGTGGTTTCGCTGAATAATTTTTTCATTTTGCCGTCCGATTGATATTGTGTAGGCGCATCTGATAGAGCGATGACGCCGTAATCTATTGAGCCTTGGACATCTGTAGTTGCCTTGGCAGCCGCGTTTTGTCAATAGATCATCGATTTGTTGAAATACGAGGGCATCACTGTCTCGCTTTATTCAGACCGCTGGGCGGCGCTTTTCGTTTGCCCGCTGCGCTAAAACTATGGATTGATGCCGATGATTGATATTTGATTTTGAAGCGGATTTTCTGGCGCAATCAACGCAACCAATTTTGCAATAAGTCATGCTCGACTCGAGGGAGATGGGCAATGGCTGATTCGATTTGAGTTTTGAATTCTCCGGATAAATCGGGACTGCTGTTTTCCTTCATGGTTGTCAGCTGCTGGAAGGTTTTGGAGCGGCGAGGTTCGGTTTCGAAGAAGCAGACGCCGTTGAAACTGAAACGGTGGATGCTGCAAGGGCCATGCTCGAGCAGAGCGGCCTTGTGCGCGGCTGCGGCGTAGCCTTTATGCGCGGCGAAGCCGTACTCCGGCCATTCCACGTCGTAGCGGCGCATAAGCCGGTCACGCGTGACCTTGGCCAGGATCGAGGCGGCGGCCACGCTGGCTGAGGTGGCGTCGCCTTTTTTGATCGCCTCCACGGCGCATGGCTGGTCAGGGATTTTCAGGTAGTCGCTGATGATGTGATCCGGCTGCGTTTGCAGCTGCGACAAGGCGCGCTGAGCGGCGCGCAACGTGGCTTGCAGGATATTGATCCGGTCGATCTCGTCCGCCTCGGCGATGCCTACGCCCCAGGCAATGGCGCGGGCGCATATCTCGTCGTAGAGTTCTTCGCGGCGCTCTTCCGGCACTTGTTTCGAATCGTTCAGCCCGTCGAATCGCGCCTCGGGCGGCAGGATCGCCGCCGCAGCCACGACCGGTCCGGCCAGCGGACCGCGTCCGGCTTCATCCACGCCGGCCAACTGCGCGCAGCCAGTCCGCTCGCGCGCCGCTTGATCGTATTGATATAAAGCTTCAGTCATCAGTAGATTAATTATTCACAATTGTATGCGCTTTGATAAAGCACTTCTATTTTTTTCCTGCTTAAGCAGTTTCATGAGGTATCTGAAAATATATATCTTTTCGTGTATTATCCTCCAAAGTGCTTTTCGATGATGTCTTGTACAAATCTACGACAGAGGGTATCAATTTTTTCAGAACGAATATTATTGTTTTTTTCACGAACCACAAATATTTCTTCTGATGCTTTATATGCAATTTCCATTATATTAGGTACGTTTGATGCTGAAATATCATCTAAACGCTCATAATGATAAGAGCCAGTTGGCTCTTCTCGGCTTATATGAAGTGATACATCAATATCAGTTTCACGTCTCATTGGGATGCTGAGCGACTCGAAGAAAAATAAATATCGTGCCGCATTATTACCGCTTCGAAAATCTAATCGGAAAAACCATGTTTTTTTTGCAGATCCATAATTTTTTAAGGAGAGATATTTTTCAAATTCCAAATTACCAAAATCCTTAAAATATATTTCACTAAGGTTTGCCGATGTGCTTAGCAATTCTGTAGTTTGCTTAAACAGACTTTTGAGAAACTCCATTGCATTTCGCCAAACTTCATATTGATTTGATGCTTTTATCTTCTCTTTTTGATCAAACCTACTCGCTAACGATTTAGCCCATTCAACTGCTTCGCGTTGTTCTTGAGCAGCCATCTCATATTCTTCCAAACTTTCTGTAACACATTCAGCAATCAACGATACAAAGGGTGTGATATCTGAAGTCTGAGAGATTTCAAGAGCATCGTAGTATCGTTCCCGATCTTCCCGTGACACAATTGCAATAGGATATCCATATCGCATTAACACTAAATTCATCATTAACCGTGCCACGCGCCCATTTCCATCGATAAATGGATGAATAGTCACAAACCAAGTGTGTGCGGCGCATGCAATTAAGATAGCATTTTCTGAAGTTGAAATGTTACCAGGTACACTTGCACATTGAATCCATTCACCAAATTCGCGCATTTGTGGAGGTATTGATTCAGGCGCGGGAGGTTTATAATGTGAGCCGCTAATTTCTACTATTGATGAACGATATTGGCCGGCATCTATGTCATTAATACCTTTTAAAACCAAAAAATGAATCTGACGAACATCGGCTTCGGTAATAGGTCGTGATGGATTTTCAACTAATTCTTCAAGAAAATCTAGTGCAGCACTAAGATTTTTCGCCTCAGCTTGATCTTTAAGTGGTTTTCCTGTAATAGTTAAACCCTGCTCAACCACTAATCTCGTTTCTCCAACATTTAATTTATTTCCTTCAATGGCATTTGAGTGGTAGATATTTTTTATACGGAAATATCTACGTAACTTATTGAGAACATCTGGTGTAAGTGCGCCTGTTGTGCGCATCTCAACAACGCGGCGATCTATTTCTTCAATCATGGATCGCTGCTGAGAATCTACTTCATAAGGAGTGCCTTGAATTTGATTCATGACGTTTCCTCCAGATGATATAGTCAAAAAACATCTAGCTAATGGTCTTTCAGGTTATAAAATTTAAAAAGTGTTGATACCATCCAATGAATATCAGACTTGTTTAGTGTTATTTCTCCTTCTGTTCATCATCCAACTTAACAAGGTCCGCGAGCAAGATGTTGAACGGAGCTGCGCGCAATTGCTCGTCGAACGCCTTGAGCGTCGCGTTCAGCTTGTTGAATTGCTCCGACTCCACCAGTGGCAATTCTTCCTTGCGGCCCAGATGCTCCCAAGCCTCCAGCACGTCGTGGACCTTGAGCCGGTCGAGCGGCCGTCCCGGTTGATATACTGAATCCTGATTGCGCGGACTCACCACTTCGGCCAGTACGCCGCATTGCGTCAGTTGATTGAGCAAGTCGTTCACCAGCCGGATGGGAATGCCGAGGTTGAGCGAAATCGTGCGCGCGTCCGGCGCCGCTTCGTTGTGCATAAAGCATTCCACGCAAAACAGCGTGATGCGCAGCGTCAGCAGCCGCTTGAGCGAATGGCTGGCTTCCAGACAATCCGTCTCGTATTCGAACAGGTCGGCGTTCTGGTGCGCGAAGGAGATCTGTCCGCCAAGCAGCACGATCTGCCAGGAGAGCTGCACCCAGATGATAAAGAGCGGCAGCGCGGCGAAGGAGCCGTAGATCGCGTTGTAGTTCGACACAATCACCTGCAGGCTGATGTACACCGTCTGCACCACGCTGTAGATCGTGCCGCCGATGATCCCGGCTGTGAACGCCGGAACGAGCCGCACCTGCGTGTTCGGGATCAACATGTACATCAGCGCGAAGAGGGGCCAGATCACCGTCATCTTGGCCTGCGAGAGCATCAGCGCGACGAACGGCTTGAGCGTGCTAAGGAAGGTGCTGCTTTCCGTCAACACGTGCACCTTCGTAGCCAGCCACACGGTGATGCTGTTCGAAAAGACGAACATCACCGGCAGGATGAACGCGATCGCCAGGTAGTCGCTGAACTTGCGCGCGAGCGTGCGCGAGCGATGCACGCCCCAAATTTCATTGAACGCCCGCTCAATGTTGTTCAGCACCTTCATCATCGTGAAGATCAGCACGAGCACGCCGAAGCCCGCGATCAGGCCGCCGCTGGTTTTTTCCAGCAGCTTGTCCGCGAACTCGATGAGCTTGTCCGCGATCTGCACGTACGCCTGGGCCGCATTGGATGGCGCTTCGACCGTCGTTGTTGTGCGTTCGTCTTCATTGGATGTCGCAGGCGCATCAGACGCCGCAGCCAGCTCTTGACCGAAGACATCCGTGCTTGCTTCGTCCGCGAAGGTCAACACGCCGCTCGTTGTCTTGTCTTGCTGTTTCCCATTGCGAGCCAGGGTGTTGGTGATTTGCGTCACGAATCGCGATGTGTCCGATTGATCGACGAAATTGCGGATTTCTTGTTTCAAGCGGTCTTGCAGGTTGAAGCCCTGCGCAATGCCGAACGCCAGCGCCAGCACCGGCACAATAGAAAGCAAAGAATACAGCGTCAGCGCCGCGGAGCGCAGCCCGCAACGTTCGTGAAAAAATCCGCGCAAGGATAAGATGACGATACGCGCGATCAGAACCATCTGGCGTTGCTTCCACGCCAACGATTGACGTTGAACGCGCCAGACGTCGTACTGCACGAAATGAACGATGCGGTCAATCTGACGCTTCATCGTTGTCCTCCTTGTGCTCGCCGTTGTTCGCGGACGGAGGCGGTCCCGTCTTGCCATGACACAGCCGCTGATAGTTGCACGTCCGGCACTTGAATACCTGCTCCGTCATTGGAAAGTGATCCATCGAAGCGATGTTGCGCTGCGGATCGTCCAGCCGCTCGCGCATCGCCGCCGCGCTCTGGTAGATCGTTTCGCGCATCGCGATCAGGTCCTCCGGCTTCGCGCGCCACTCCAGGTGCTCGCCGGTGTCGAGATACGCCAGCGCCAGCTGCACCTGATCCGGCGGCACGCGCCACTCGTGAAAGGCGAACAGCGCGTAGTTTGCCAGCTGCCCCGTGTCCTCGTCGCACAGCTTGCCTGTTTTCCAATCGACCAGCACCAGCGGTCCGCCATCCTCGCGGTCGTAGGCGAAGTCGATCACGACGAAGTTCTTGATGTCTTCCAGGTAGTACTGCGCCAGCGTCTCCAGCGAACGCCAGCGTTGGGCTCCAAGCGAGAGCGCCTCCTCCAGCGCCGTGCTGGCGAAAAAATGATCCACGCAACGGAAGACCTTCGTGCGAAAATCCTCGCGCGCTTCCTTCGTGATTTCAAGTCCATAGAAATGCTCGAACAGATTCCGGTTGTGCTTGGCGTTCTGCCGCCAACTCTGGTTGGCTGACTGGAACCACTCGTCGTTCATGCGCCGTCGCAGCCAAGTCTTCAACTCGTCCGGCGAGATCAGGCGCATCGAACGCGCCCGGCGCAACGCATGCTCCACGCCGCGATGCACCAGGTCGCCGGCCCACATCGGCATGTTCACGATCTGCTTGAGCTGATACGCCAGCCGCGCTTCCGGCTCTGCCTCCTGCTCCCAGCCGCCCCATGAACCGTAATACTGCCAATAGTAGCGCCGCAGGCAATCGCGAAACGCCTTGAGCCGTGAATACGACCAGGAAAATTCATTCTGAAAAGGCTGCTTCATGCCAAAAAGCATAACCCGCGATTCAATTTCGTCAAGCAGCAAGCGGTTAATTGATCCGGACGGAACATGATTTCCTGATGGTGTTTCATTCCGGTCAATTCACAATAATCAATTGTCAATTGCCAATTGATTATTGTGAATGCGAATTGCCTTGAAGGAAAGCAAGCTGCGCGCGATACAATCAATCCCTTGCCCGCCATTTCGCGGCGAGCTGGCGCATGGATTCCGCTTCATCTTGCTTGCCGCGCTTTTCCGCGCCATGGGCCACGATGCGGCATTTCCGTTCGAGTTCGGCGACGGCCTGCTGCGTTTGTTCCGCATTGAGACATCCGGCGCTGAGCAACTTGTCAATCGCGCGGATGCGGAAGCGGTCCATCACTAATTCGGAGGAGGAAAGTTGATCGGCATGGCCGCCGCGCCGCGTGGCGAGCGGCTCTTTGATTAGGCCCACCGGCTCGCGGCACGCGATGCGCAACCACAGATCGTAATCCTCGCACACCGGCAGCGATTCGTCGAAACCGCCCGTCTCCTCGAACAGCCCGCGGCTTAGCATCACGGTGGACGGACTGATCACGCACAGCTCCAGCGAACGCGCAAAACAATCGCCTTCGCCCTTCGCGTGTTTTCTCATCGGATTCACCCGTACGCTGTGGCGGATCCACACATCCTCAGTCTGGCAGATGCGCAGCTGCGGATGCGCGCGCAGGAATTCCATTTGCAGCTCTAGCTTGCGCGAATGCCAGAAGTCGTCGCTGTCCAGAAACGCGATCCACGGCGCACGCGTCGCCGCCACACCCCGATTTCGCGCCGCGCTCACGCCCATGTTGCGCTCCAGCCGCAACAAGCATACACGTTCATCGGACACATCGAGTTGATCGCAAGTTCCATCCGTCGAGCCGTCATCTACCACCACGCACTCAAAGTCCGTGAAGGTTTGCTCCAGCACCGACTTCAATGCCTCCGCCGCCAGCGCCGCCCGATTAAACGTCGGAATGATCACAGCGATAGTCGGCGCGCCATCCGGTTTCATTGCTCGCCCTCCTCCAACCGGGCCATTCGATTTTGAAACATCATCCATAACGCGCCGGGCAGGAGCAGAATCAAGAATTCAAAAAAGCATATAGGGAGGATGAGGATCGCTGCTGTGATGCTTTGAGGTCTCAGCTGGAAGGCAATAATGGGAAGATAAAGGAGTAAATTGGATAGAAGATGAAGTAGAACGTGCAGCAGCAAAACCCAGCCAAGAACAGGCATCCAATTGAAGTTCTCGGAGCGTTTTTTACACCATCGCCAAGCGATCAGCGAGAGACTAAGCAAATTGAAGCTGATTGATGAATATTGTCGAATCAGGTTATGTAAATTCATCGCCGCATAAAAAGGCATAAATCTTCCACTATCATCAAACAGAACTGAAAAAAAGCCTCCGAAAAAGACAAATTCCAAAATACTCCCCATATTGAAGTTTTGAAATACTGCTGTCCTGAACAAGCGATAGTATAACCACCAGTAGGCGCGTGTCATGAATGACAACAGCAACAGTACGATAAGCAGAAGAATCATCTGCAAGGCAATGGCGCGCCATCTTTGAGCGTGGGAATGCGGGATGATTTCCAGTTCTTCATTGAAAAAGCGGGATCGCAGCAGTTGGTGCAGCCGCCATGCGAACAGAAGCGAGATAAAAACGCTGAGGGAAAACAGCGCGGACACCGATTGTATCATGAAACTCATTGCGCTCAAAATCGATGTCGAAGGTGGATTCCGAGAGGTAAGCCACGTATAAAATTGGTTTATTAACGGATTGAACAATGCATTAATAATCTTATGCAACGCTTGAAGTGCGACAATGGCGCAGAATAAATGTAGAACAGGACGCTTGCCCCACATGAAGCGCAGAATAGGTTTGTAATAAAGATTCTCATGCCGTGCATAGAAATCGCGGCGGATTTGCAGCCAGCCGGTGAACAATGTGAAAGGGAATTTGCGGATGATCATTCTGTTTCGAGACATGGGCATTCGTTTTCCGTTTTTCCAATAGACCATTGCACGACAGACTGAGATATAGCCTGTCCCGCAGCTTGGCGTCCAATCATTTTTATTGCGTAGTGTATGCACGATGAAGCCGTGCGCATGGCTTTGCAGCTAGTTGAAAAACGTAGCGCCAGCGTCTCGCTGGCTTTTTTGAGGATTGTAGAGTATTGAATGGATTGATGCCGGCGAGACGCCAGCGCTACAATTCTGGCCGGCAATCCTTTTTCAACGGACTGTCAGCGTTCCTTGCGGAGCTTGGCGGGAAGGATCTTGAGCTGTTCGCGGTATTTCGCGACGGTGCGGCGGGCGATCTGGATGCCGCGATCGTTCAGCATGCGGGTGATCTTCAGGTCGCTGAGCGGCTTCTTGGGATCCTCGGCGGAGATGGCTTCGCGGATCAGGTTCTTCACGCTGCGCGAGGATGCGGCGTCGCCGTCGTCGGTTTCGAGCTGACTGGAGAAGAAATATTTGAGTTCGAAAACGCCGCGCGGCGTTTCGACGTACTTGCCGCTGGTCACGCGCGCCACGGTCGATTCGTGCATCTCGACGACCGCCGCGATGTCCTTGAGCGTAAGCGGCCTGAGATGGTCGATCCCCTTCTCCAGGAATTCGATCTGGTGGTTCATGATCGCCCAGGCGACGCGAATGATGGTGCTCTTGCGTTTCTGGATGTTTTTGATCAGCCAGTTCGCCGCGTTGTATTTCTCCTTGGCGTAGGCCGCTTCCTCTTTGTTGAAGCCGTTGTTGCTTTGGAATATGTTGCGATAGTAGTTGTCGATGTGCAGCAGCCGGGTGTTGTGGCTCTCGCGCAGGTCGATCATGTATTCGGACACGACGCGGCCGTTGGGGCCGAGATAGAGCAGCCGGTTGTAGATCCCCTCGGCGAGTTGCTTCTCGTATTCCTGGATGCGCGGGGCGTCGCCGTCTTCGTATTCGGTCTTGGTGACGTAAACGTCGGGCGTGATGTACTGGACTTGATCCTTGGTGATCGAACGCCCGGGTTTGGGATCGCAGCGGGTGATGTGCTTGCGCACTTCCTGGATGCGGCTGATGTCCACGTTGTACTTGCGGGCGAGTTCGCGGTAGCGGCCCTTCTGCAGATCGACGAAGTCATGCTCCAGGATGCGATACACGAGCAAATCGCGCACGTTCATCTCCTCGAGCTGCAAGCGCAGGCATTCCTCTTCGTCGCGCGCGAGCACGCCGGTCGGTTCGAACTCCTGGCAGATCTCCAGCACTTCCTCGATTAAATCGACCGGCAGTTTCAGGTCCTCTGCGGCCTCTTCGACGCTGACGCGCAGAAAGCCGTTTTCATCCACGTTGTAAATCAGGTAACGGGCCGCCTCGAATTTCTCGCCGTCGAGTCCGGAGACGCGCAACTGCCAGTCCAGGTGGTCGTAGAGGCTTTTGCCCAGGGCGGTGTATTCGGTGAAGTCCTGCTGATCGTCGTCGGGGGCTTCATTCAAGCCGCGATACTTTGTCTGACTCTGGAATGGATCGAACACATCGTCCCATTCAGCGTCCACGTCGTCGAAGGTCTCCGGTTTTTCCGGATCATCGAGCGCATGCGTTTCGTTAACGTCATCATCAACGCCGGCCGCGCGCTCTTCCGCTGCTGCATCACCGGAATCGGCATCGGCGTCCGTGTCCGCCTCGTCTTTATCGGCTTGCGGCTCCTTGTCGAGCGAGGAGGCATCGGCTTCCTCTTCTTCGCTGTCGGTGAGGAACGGATTCTCCATCAGTTCCTGTTCGATATGCTGCTCCAGTTCCTGGGTGGTCATTTGCAACAGCTGGATCGACTGCTGCATCTGCTGAGTCATGATCAGCCGCTGTTGCTGGCTCTGGGTTTGCTGCATGCTCAAAGTTTGAGCCATGATCCGCCTCGATTGCCCTGCGCCTGCGTTCGGGAATGATTCGGCCCGATTCTTGCTTACTCTTTCAATATCGTCGAATTTAGGGTAGGAGTCAATTGAAAATTGTCAAAATGGAATAGTTTTGGCTAGACGTGGATCATCGGATGCATAACTCAATAAGATGCAATAATTTATATGTTGGTTCCCGATTCTGGCGTTGTCTTGATGGTTCATTGCAATGTAGTTGCCAGGCACGTGTCACAAAAAAAAACGCATCTTTTGCTCAATGATTTCAGGCTGAATTCAGGCGGTTTCCGGCTCTTTTGCGTCTTCGTCAGGCTTGGCGGGATGATCTTTTTCAGGATGGTCGGATTGACGCAACACAAGCGCGGAGGGCGTTTCTCCAGAGGCAGGATCCAGCCAGGTTTCCTGATCGTCGAAGAAAATATGCGGCTTGATGTTCCGTAGGAAATCGGCCTTGCTCAATCCGCCGAGAAAGAACGATTCGTTCACACGCACATTCCATTGCCGCAGGGTGTTGATCGCGCGTTTGATCGCCGGGGCGTTGCGTGCGGTGACCAGGTAGGTGCGTAGCGGACACTGTTTCGGTTCGAATTGCCGTTGGATCAACGCGACGGCTTGCAGAAAATTCTTAAACGGTCCGGGATCCAACGGAACGTCCTGCTTGGAATTTTCATAATCGTAAAAGCCCTTGAGCTTTTCGGTCTGATACACGCGCTCAGCTTCGTCGGAAAAAATGACGGCGTCGCCGTCGAAGGCGATGCGCACTTCGCCGGGCGCGTCATCGAAACGACCCGGAGGCGGGTACACTCGTCCGGCGGCGATGCCTTGCTGCAAGGCGCCGCGCACGTCTTCTTCATGCGCGGAGAGAAATAAATCGACGCAAAAAGATTTGAGGTAGGGATATGCCTCGCGTCCGTCGGTGAACGCGTAACGCGAAATGCCGATGCCGTGATGCTCGATTGAGTTGATGATGCGATAGCCCGACTCGGAGTCGTTGCGCGAGATCATGATCACTTCGACAAGGTCGTCGTTGCGTTCGGGATTATGCATGCGCGCTTTTTCGTTGATTTGCAGCAAGCCTTTCACGAGCGGGAAGCCGGTGCCGGGTTTGAGCGGTTCGCTTTCACGTTCACGTTGATGTTTGCGATACGCGTCGAGACCGCCGCTTTCGAAAACGCGATGCTCTTCGTCAAGATCGAACAGCGCGCGCGATGTGATCGCGACGACGAGCTTGTTCTCCAATGAGACTTGTGGCGACATGCGTCTTCATTTCCTTTTTATTTTCACGCGCGCTTCGTTCGGCGCAATCCAGCTCGGCGCTCGTCCGCGCTGGATAAGGCTGAGCGCGGATGCCGAATTGCTCCCGCGGCGCCGGGTGAATGGAAAAATTTTATGACGCTTGCACGTGCGATGACAAGCAAAACTATAAGATGTTTTTTTCGCTTCGCGTGCGAAATTTTTCAGCGCAGGAAAATATCGCGCGAAAAAAAATGAAACAACAACGCATGCATGATGCAAATTGTCTTGACTTGAAACGCATTGTTCATGAAAAGTATGTGGACGCCGTATGAAGTTTAAAGCGCGGCGACAGCGTCAGGTTCATTGACATGTTCGTTGGAGAGTTCAAAAGCATTCGGCTTTATACGCGATCGCGCGTGAGCCTCGCTCCGCGGATCCGCCGAACGCCAACATTCCGAAAGGAGGGACTTCGTTCGTGGCAGCGAAAAAACCAGCCGC
This sequence comes from Candidatus Sumerlaeota bacterium, assembly GCA_016928995.1. Taxonomy (GTDB): domain Bacteria; phylum Sumerlaeota; class Sumerlaeia; order JAFGJS01; family JAFGJS01; genus JAFGJS01. The sequence continues at coordinate 14,280 of JAFGJS010000142.1, forward strand.
TAAAAAAGCGGCAAAAAAAGCGACGAAGAAGGCCGTGAAGAAAGCTCCGGCCAAAAAGGCAGCTCCCAAGAAAAAAACGGCTAAGAAAGCCACTGCCAAAAAAGCGGTGAAGAAAGCCGCGAAAAAACCCGCTAAGAAAGCGGTGAAGAAAAAATCCGCGGCTAAGAAAGCGACGAAGAAAAAAGTCGCGAAGAAAAAACCAGCCGCTAAAAAGGTAGTGAAGAAAAAAGCCACGAAGAAAACGGCGAAAAAGGCTGTGAAGAAGGTTGCGGCCAAGAAGAAAAAAGCCGCCCCGAAGAAAAAGGCGGCAAAGAAAACCGCCAAGAAGGCGACCAAGAAAAAATAAGCTGCAGGAGAAGTCCTGAAGATTTCCAGGTCGCTGATGGGGCCGCTGTTCCCATTCATGGCTGTGAGCAAACTCTTAATGTGGTACCATGATGATGTGCAATGCTAGATGACAGTGACTGTTCGGAGGAACAAAGGCGCGCAGGCGCCGCTGAAGTCTTCCTTCGATCCCATCGGACCGGACGATCCGGTTCGGGCAACACTCCAGCGAACGATTCAGCGAACGTGACGCGATCCGCGCGCCGCCCGGCGATGATTGACTCGCCCGGGCGGCGCGCTTTTTAAACTTGTCAAATCATTCATTTCTCCGTATGCCTCTTCGCTAGCCGTGCGATAGCGCCGCGCGGCGTTCATTCCGCAAGGCGGAGTTGATCATGGTTTCTAATTCACTGCTGCCGGAGTCCCTGCCTGTTTTTGACGGACAGCCGTTCGACTTTGTGGCGTTCGGACCGCATCCGGATGACATCGAGCACACCATCGGCGGATCGATCATCCGCTGGAGCGACGCAGGCAAGCGAATCTTATTCTGTCACTTGACCAGCGGCGAGGCCGGCACGTATGGATCGGGCGAACTGCGCCAGGAGGAGGCCCGCGCGGCGGCGAAAGCCTGCGGCGCGGAGCTCCTGTTTCTGAATTTCGAGGATTCGAATATTCACGACACGCCTGAGGCGCGCCGCGCGATCATCGCGGTGATCCGCGCCTACAAGCCCGGCGCGATTTTCGCTCCGTACTACCATTTTCCATTGATGCATCCCGATCATGAAGCGACGGGCGAGATCGTGCGCGCGGCGTTTCGCATGGCGCGCTTCAAAGGCATCGACACAGGTCAGGAGACGCACTGGACGCGATACCTGTTTCATTACCTGCTGCCGCCGGATGTGCGACCGAGCTTTGTCGTGGACGTCAGCGACGTCTTGGAGCGCTGGCTTGAGGCGGCGCACTGCTACGAGTCGCAGGTTAACAACATTCCGAATTATTACAACCGCATCATGTCGTTCAAAAAGACGCATCTGGCGCATCATCCCGCGGCCGAGGCGCTCGAGCCGTTTTACTGCGACCAGCCGCTGGATCTTGCCGATCTGGATTTGATCCGGTTGTAGGAGGCGATTCGTGAAGACCGGGAGCTAGCGTCTCGCTTTCATGTCGTTGAGCGTCCACTTCACGGCTTCGAGCAAGTTATGCGCGATATGATCCGGCTGCTCCGTCCATGTGTCCCGTTGAAATTCATATTCGCCCAGGCCATAGCCGGTCAGCACCAGGATGGATTTCAGGCCGATTCGATGTCCGAAGTAAACATCGGTGATCTTATCGCCGATCATATAAGAATGAGCCAGGTCGATCGGCAAGTCCTGGCAGGCGCGTTTAACCATTCCCGCATTAGGCTTGCGCAGATTGGAGTCTATGGCGTATTGCGGGACGGCGCCGTTGGGATGATACGGACAGTAATACAGCGCGTCGAGCCGGGCGCCGTGGCGCTGGAGTTTGCGGCACAGCGCGGCGTGGGTTTTCGCCAGCGTCTCCTCGGTGAAATATCCGCGGGCCACGCCCGATTGATTCGTGGCCAGCACGGCCAGCACGCCGGCTTGATTGAGCATGCGGATGGCTTGCGCGGCGCCGCGCTCCAGGCGGATGCGCGAGGGATGGTTGATGTAGCCGGCTTCCACGCTGACGCAGCCGTCGCGGTCGAGAAACACGCAAGGTTTTTGAGCGGCCTGGACCATAATCGCGTTCACATAAAGGTTGTATTCAGCAATTGCTGAGGGCCATTTTGCCGCTTGCGAAGAGAAATGCAACCGTGATTATAGTGGAATCGGGTCTTTTTCATTTTTCATGAGCGCCTCAGGCGGCTTATGCACGTGTCAAAAAAAGTGTTTTGAGCATTGCAGGCTGGTATAATGAATGCATAAAGTAGTTCATTATTTCAGAAAAACCGATCAATTTTCAAAGAGGTGAAAGCATGATTTCCATCAGGCGGATGTCGCAAAGTTGCATGTTGCGTCGGGCTTTGCTGATTCTCATCGCGTCGCTGCCATGCTGGACGACCGGATACGCGCAGACAACCACTGATCTTCCCGTGCGAAAAGGCCTGGTGCTGCATTTGGACGCCGGCGACACGGACGGCCGCGGGAACGGCGATCTTGGCGATTCGATGGTTGTGCAGAACTGGATCGACAAATCCGGCCAGGGCAATCATGCCGTAAGCCCCACTCCGCTCGAATCGCCCAAAAAGGGCCGGGGCGTGATGGGCCCCAACCTTTTGCCGGGCGTGGTCTTTGACGGACGCAACGATTTTATGATTTTCAACAAGGCGATCGCCGGCGTGCGGACGGCGGTGATGGTGGTTTATGAGGATGATGCGGTGCAGTTTCCGCAGACTTATGCGCCGCTGATCTGCAACTCGGCGCGCATCATCATGCATCGCGGATATCGCGATTCGCGCTACATCGAAGGCGCGCAGTACTTATCGGAGGGCGTGCCGCACAAAGTGCGCATGAACGGCAAAGTCATCGATCAAACCCAGACCAAACTGGAAAAAGATGCGGCAATCATCATCGTTTCCTTTACAGGCGAAGGCGCGACCGTGGATCAATTGGGCCGGGATCGAAACTTCACGGATCGCGTGCTGCATGGAGGCATCGGCGAATACGCGCTATACGATATTTTGCTCACGGAAACGGACATGAAGATCCTGGAGGGCTACTTGTCGGATAAATACGGCATCCCTTTGTCGGGCAACGTCCGCTATACGAAGATCGATCTGGTGAATCCCGGATTTGAAGAGCCGGGCACGGGGAAAATCTGGCATGGCTTCGATGACAATCCGGACGTTCCCGGCTGGAGCAGCAAGCAGTGGAAGAATTCTGGGATCGAATTCGGCCATCATGTGGAGCGCACCGGCACGAGCGCGGCGTATCTCTGGGCCGCGGAAAAAGCGAGCTGCTATCAGATCACAAACCACGGCATTCATGACGGAGAGATGTACCGTCTTTCCTTTTGGGCGAACAACGCTCCCAATTTGAAAGTGGAACTGATCGGCTGGACCGAAACCCGCGAAGTGCCGCTCGCGGAGGCTGTTTTCAACCACAACAGCAAAGATTATATGAATTATTCTTTGGACTGCACCGTCAAGCCGGACTTGATGGCGGCCGGCATGTGGCTGGGAATTCGGTTTACCGACATCAACACTCCGCCTCCGGGACAAAACACATGGGCCTATATTGACGACGTGGAGCTGGGATATGCGCGGCCAGCCGACGTGGAGACGAATCCGCTGCATCAATCCGTCAGTTGGCTGTACTCCTTTGAGGATGCCAAGCGAAAGGCTAACGCTGAGAAAAAGAAAATTCTGGCCGTGTTTATACGCCAAAACGATCTGGCCTCCACGGAGTTGGATGTGCGTGTGTTGAACTCCAAGGACTTTCAACTGCGCTCCGCCGGATACGTGACCGTGAAACTGGACGTTGATGCCAATGTGGAGATGGTGGAGCATTACCGGATTGTGGTGATTCCGACAGTGATGATTTTTGACAGCCGAGGGCATTATTTGGACGGCCTGTCCAGCATCAATTCTGAGCGGCCGGATGAACAGCTTTATCCCTTGATGGATAAAATGCGCTAAGGAAAATAATTTCAAAAGACACCGATTCGCCGGGGCGGCGCAGACCAGCGCCATCCCGGCGAATTGTCTTTGTCCCCGCCAGTTTTTTTTACACGTATAAAATTGCAGTTTCAGGAATTATCCCTGGAAAAAATTGTGGGACATTTCAAGCAATCGCTCAAGATTTTGGGCGATTGATTCGATATTTTAAATAGGAAGTTTGACCGTGGGACAAGGGGGAGAACGATGTTGGCGTTGATGCGAGCAAAGCCACGCTTTCTGCTCCAACGGGCGCTGCTGGCTTCAGTATTGCTGCTGCCCATGATGGCCGGAGACGCCGCTGCGGCCGCCTCCGATCTGCCCGTGCAGAGAGGCTTGGTATTGTATTTGAGCGCCGGTGATATTGACGGCCAGAGTAATGGGGAATTGGGCGATCCTGCGCAGGTGCAGAATTGGGTTGATCAATCGGGAAAAGGGAATCGGGCCTATATCGCCGATCCGCTCTGGGCGCCGCAAAAGGCGCCAAACAAAATCGGCGGCAACCATCTGCCTGCTGTGGTGTTTGATGGATACGACGATTGGCTGCGTTTGAATGACCCAGTGGCCAATGTGCGCACCGCGATTATGGTGCTGTATGAAGACGCGGACGCGGTCAGCCCGCAAACATTGGCGCCCGTTCTGGCATGCAGTCAGCGAATGGTTCTTCATCGCGGATTGAAGTCATCCCACTTCATTGGACTCAGCAATTCAAATCCCAAGCCCAGTGTGCGAGTCAACGGTGTGCCGGTGGATGAAACGATCACGCCGTTGACGCCGGAAGCCTCGATCATCACGATAACCTATCCGCAAGGTTCCGTGGAAGTGGATCAGCTCTTCAAGGATCGCAATTTTTCCGACCGCGTGTTGAAAGGCGGCGTCGGGGAGTACATCCTCTACAACGAACTGCTTGCTGAGACGGAGATTGGAATCCTCGAAACCTACCTTGCAGCGAAGTACGGCGTTTCGCAGTCTGGCGGCGGGAAGTATATCAAGATCGAGCTGACGAATGCAGGCTTCGAAGAACCGGGGCGCGGCAAAATCGCCAGCGGTTTCGACTCCAGTCCGGATGTTCCGGGCTGGAGCAGCTGGCCCTATCGCGACTCCGGAGTGGAAACCGGTTCTCAGCGCTCCGGCCGATGGAACGCTTATTTATTTTGCGAAGAGCAGGGAAGTTGCCAGCAGGCGACGAGTCATCAAATTCACCCCAATGAGGCCTATCGCCTGTCATTCTGGGCGCGCAAGGCGCCCCATTTGAAGGCGCAGCTGATCGGCTGGACCAATAATCATGAGGTCGTGCTGGCGGAAAAGATCGTTACGCACAACTCCTATGAATACGCGAATTTTCAACTGGACTGCAATGTTGAGGCGAGCTCGCCGGCGGCGGAGATGTGGCTTGGGATTCGCTTCACCAATGTGTACGCCGGGCCGGACGAAGGCGGCAACTCCTGGGCGCAGATCGACGATGTCGACTTGGGATATACGGCGCAGGCAATCACTGCTGAACCGCAGATAATACAGATGACGCAGATGACGCGGAGCGATGTGCATTGGCTCTCATCATTTGACGATGCGATGAATCAGGCCTATTACGAGGACAAGCGCATCCTGGCCGTGTTTATACGCATGAATGACCGCAGGTCCGAGGAACTGAACGCGCAGGTATTATCCTCGATGGATTTCCAACGGCGCTCGGCGGGATATGTGCTGGCCAAATTGAATGTGGATGAATGCAAGTACCTGGCGGATCTTTATCATATCACCAACTATCCTGAGGTGATTGTTTTTGACAGCCTGGGAAACATGATCCATCGCATTTCCGGCGTCAATCCAAGCCGGCCGGATGAGCAGCTCTATCCTTTGCTGGATAACGCGCGGCAATAGCACTGCGCGAAACAATCAGCAAGACTGCCGGGCGGATGCGAACAGCGCCGCCCGGTTTTTACATATCGATTCGAGCGTGAGGTGTTCTGGTTTTTCCGTTTCCATGCTTAAGCCAAGGCGCGTTTACGGCGCACTTGAGCTTGCGCCGGTTGAATATAAAGCGGCGCCAGGGCGTGGGGCGAATCCGTCTCTCCGGCGGCCAGGCGGCGCACGCCGAGAGCGGCCACGTCTTCAGCGGAGGGAGTCATCCGCGAGGCAGGCGGGAAGATCGCTTTTTCGCCCAGTTCATGCAATAGCGCATCGCGATGCGCATTGGCGCCGTCGCCGAGAAACACGGTCGGGCGCCGGATTTTCTGGATCAGCGCTTCCAGCGGCAGGATGCTCTCTTTCATGCGCGGCTTAAGGCTGAGTCCGGAAGCGTCAGGAGCGAAGAGCGCGGCATAGACCTGGCCGCGGCGCGCATCGATCATCGGGCAGGCCTCGCAGCCCTTCAGGTAAAACCGGCAAGCCAGCGCATGCAGCGTCGATATTCCGATAAGCGGCAGATTCGCGCCGCGCGCGAATCCCTTGGCCGTGCTGATGCCAATCCGAACGCCCGTGAACGAACCGGGCCCCAACGAAACGGCGATGGCGGCCAAATCTTTCAGCTCCATGTCGAGATCGCTCAGCAACCGGTCGATGGACGGCATCATGCGCACGGAATGATCGCGGCGGGCGCGCAACGTCACACTGCCCAGCACGCCCAGGCTGTCCACGATGGCAACAGAGCCGCAGAATGTGGCGCATTCGATGCCCAGCACGGGACCGGAGACCGATGTGGCGTTCAGTGTTTGCGTCACGATGCCGCGCTCCTTTGCTGTTCCGCATCCCAGGCGGCGGCGAGATGTTGCAGCGCCTCGCGTAAAGCGGGCGCTGAACCCTCAAGGCGCAGGGTGATTTCCCGTATGTCGCCGCTCAAGGTTTGAATCTCGATCCAAAGCATCGGCGGTTGCAGGAAGCCGGGGAATTTCTCGGCCCATTCGACGGCGATCACCGCCGGTTCGATTTCCAGGTCGTCGAATCCACTGCTGACGATGTCGCTTTCCGTACGATGGCGATGCCAGTCGCAATGATGCAGGATCAACCGCCCGCCACGATAGGTTTTAATCAGCACATACGAGGGGCTGTTCACTGCGCCCTGCACGCCAAGGCCGCGCGCCACGCCGCGGATGAAGGCTGTTTTGCCCGCGCCAAGCACGCCGCGCAACGCCAGCCGCGCCGGTTCGTGCAAGCCTTCGCCGAGGAGTTCGCCGAGGCGCTCTGTCTGCGCCTCGCCGTCCGTCCGTGCGCGTATTGCTTTCGCCTTGCCGTCCTTGCAGGCGGTTGCGTCTTGCTGCGATCGCTCGCGTTTATTCTGCATCGTCATGGATTGCCTTGGCGCTATCTTCGATCACGGAGAGGTCCAGGGCCGTTGGAGAATGCGCTTCCGCAACGACGTCGTTGGTCTTATCCGCGGCCACATCGATCGTGTCAGACTCCACAATATGCACCGCCATGCCGCGGATCGATGTCTTGCCGGTCTCGGGATTTGTCAGCAGGTTGACGCCGTACCCCGAAGCGCTTGATCTGACTTCGCCAGTGTGTGTGCGTTCAAACCAGATCGGCGCGAAATCGCTGACTTTCCGCGCACGGCAACGGATCGTGGCGATGCGGCCGTGCTGAGACAACGAGACCGCCGAACTGACCGCCATCTCGTAATGAATGGCGCCGAGCCGGTTGTTCACTTCGTTGGCGATGTGGACATTGAATGGAAAATCCATGTGATACGGGCCGTCAAGGATGTTGATGCCCGTGCGGATGTAATTCTTGTCGTCCGCATCCAGGACTTGAATGACCTCTGGATCGAAACTCAAGCGAATGTCGAAATGATCGATCGGCAGCCCGAACTCATTCTGGTAAAGGAGTTGCACGTCGAATTCCTCATCCACCAGCACGGTGTCATGCTCCGAGCGCAGCGCCAGGGCTACGGTTTGCAGGTCTCCCGACGCATCGCGCGCTGAATTGCGCACTTCACGCTCCCATTGGTCGTCGTCGATCCAGATTTCCAGCTGATCATCGACGTCATCGGGACGATCCACGATGGACGCGCGCGCGCCGATGCATCCGCGAGTGAAAACGTCGTCGCCCACTTCCATCAGCGGCATTCCGTTTTGGATCAATGTCGTTTTAAACGGGCCATATGCGCCGAATCCAAGCGACGTGCCGTTGACCGGCTCCAGGGCCTTGTAGGTGACCGTCAGCAAATCGGTCAGACCGAGATCTACCGGTTTTTCCATTGTGATGCTGTATTCGTGATAGCCCTTCGCGAGTTCGTTCTGGTTGCGTTTGGATCCCATCCCTCCGATTTCGATCAGCGCCATGTCGTCGACGCTGATTAATTCCATGTATGACGGATCGTATTTCAAAACCACCCGCAGGCTGTCGATCCGCTTTTTTTGCGGATTGCTGAGCATGACCTTGAATTCACTCTGTTCACCCGGCTTCATCGTCGTGAATCCCGGTTGCAGCATGAGCACCGGCATATCCCGGTTGACGCGCAGATTCAGCGCATCGCCGCTGCTCCGTTGTGGTGTGCTGCTGCGCGGCGAAATCCTTTGAGCGCGATTTACATTCGCTCGAGCGTTTCTCGACCGGCTGGACGTTGAGCCGGTTGGAGGGCCTCCGGGTCTGTTGCCGCTTGCCGCCGAACGGCGCGGTTGATTCCGTCGAGCTCGTACGTCATCGCTGGCCGGTCCTGGCAATTGCGTCGGTGGTGCATCGCTGGAACTCGAAACGGACGAGGATTCGGGTATCGAGTCGGATTGCGAAAGGGCCGTCTGTTGCATCGGCGCGGCCAGGGCGAACAGAATCAAGACGAGACTCAATTGAAGCGGATGTTTCAGCATGTTTGTGCTCTCATTCCGGTTGATGCATAAAGTTTATCGTTGCGATATCGCAATTGGCAAATTGTATTTTCGCGGTTTGAGCGCATGCGCCGGGTTGTTCGTCTCGACTAATCCGGGCGCAACTCTTGATTTAGCAAGGGTTTCCGCTCTAGCAGCGTTTAGCGTATGAGCGCGATTGTATTGCTCATGATCACTATGGAGCAAACATGGCGCCAGACGAAACCGGAATCGGCTTCCGGGGACCGCCGTCGATTGAAATCAGGATCAGTCATAGATATGCGCCCGGTGTTCATGCCAGAAAACCAGCCGCTGATCGGACCGGCAGGAACGGGTGAGGCGGTAGATGTCTTCGATTTTCACGATACAGCGCCCATTGCGTTCGCCGTCCGAGTTCAGCATGCGCAGTTTCAGGTAGTGCGGATCGTATTCCTCGACAAAACCGGTGACTTCCACGTCGCCTTCATCGTTTTCCGGGCCGATTTGCAGCGTGATGATCTCGCCGGAACGCTTCGCAGTGTCGATTTCGGATATCGTCGATGACGCGGCGGGGGAGCGGAGCTGCGCCGGTTCGGCCTTGGGATATGCGCGATGGACGTTTTCGTAAAGGAAGCGGATTTTACGCAGATAGCGCGTGTCCATCTCGATGCGGACGATCTCCTCGATTTTACGCACGCCGATGCCGTCCGGTTCGCCTCCGGGCGAGATGGCTTCGAAGGTGAAATCTTCCTCATGGACGGCGCGCACGAAGCCTACGGCGAAGTAACTCTGGTCGTTGGAGGGATTGTAGGTGTATATCGCCAGCATTTCATTGTCTTCCAGCGCTTCTTCCAAACTGACGCGAAAACTATCAATCATCATGAACCTCGTGACAAAACTTCAGGTGTTGAATGGAGTCTTTATAATATGGCTCTATCCCCCAGAGCATGCAAGCACTTTGTCGCCGCAGTCTTGGCGGTTCGAGGCGCATGGAGCGCCGTATTGCGCGGCTGAGATGAAAACCGGTCTGGCTTCTTTGCTTGACGAGCGCGTCGAGGCCGCGCAAGGTTCTAAACTGAAACGAGAAGCCCCAAGGGAGGGCTCATGGCAGATCCCGCGAGATATCTGGAGTTCGTAGAAATCAGCAAGGAGTTTCCCGGCGTCCGTGCGCTGGACGGCGTTCAACTCAGCGTGGGCGAGGGGAGCGTGCGCGCGCTGATCGGAGAAAACGGCGCGGGCAAATCGACTCTGCTGAAAATCCTCAGCGGCGCGTACACGCCGACCGAAGGCAAATTGCGCATCGATGGCAAGGACGCCGCTTTCGCCAACACGCAGGAGGCGCTCGACGCGGGCATCGCGGTGATTTACCAGGAGCTGCATCTGGCGCCGGAAATGACCGTGGCGGAGAACCTTTTCCTGGGGCATATGCCCGCTAAATTCGGCGTGGTGAATAAACCGGCGATGAACGCCAAGGCCCGCCGGATGCTGGAGCGGCTGGGCGAAGAGATCGAGCCGGCGGCCAAGGTCGGGCGGCTGCCCATTGCGCAACGGCAGATGGTGGAGATCGCCAAGGCCCTCACGCGCGGCGCGAAGATCATCGCCTTTGACGAGCCGACGTCGAGCCTTTCCGACCGCGAAATCCGGCGGCTGTTTCAGATCATTCGCGATTTGAAGGACCAGGGGCATGTGATTCTTTACGTCTCGCACCGTCTGGAGGAGATTTTCAAGATTTGCGATTCCGTGACGGTGTTTCGCGACGGTCGGCTGGTGGAGACTTTTGAGACGATGGACGGCGTCACGCCCGACGTGCTGGTGAACCGCATGGTCGGCCGGGACATCCAGAATATTTATGGCTATTACGAGCGTCCGCAGGGCGAACCGGCGCTGGAGGCGAACGGCCTGATGGGCGCCGGACTGAAACAGCCTGTTTCGTTCAGCGTGTCGAAAGGCGAGATCCTCGGCGTGTTTGGCCTGGTGGGCGCCGGACGCACGGAACTGATGAAGTTGATCTACGGCGCCGCGCCCAAGTCCGCAGGAACACTGAAACTGCTTGGCCGGGATATTACGATCCGGAGCACGCGCGACGCGATTCGCAACGGCATGATGCTGTGTCCGGAAGATCGCAAGGCGGAAGGCGTCATCCCGATTCGGTCCGTAATGGAGAACCTGAACATCAGCGCGCGACGCCGCAACGGCTTTGTCGTCCGTCCGGGTTGGGAGAAGCGCAACGCCACGGAACAATGCGAGCGGCTCAAGGTGCGCACGCCGTCCCTGCAGCAACTCATCATGAACCTCTCCGGCGGCAATCAACAGAAGGTGATTCTGGCGCGATGGCTGTCAGAGGAGATCAAGGTGCTGCTGATGGACGAGCCGACGCGCGGCATCGACGTCGGCGCGAAGAGCGAGATTTACAACATCATGTACCACTTGGCGGAACAGGGGATCGGCATCGTGATGGTCAGCAGCGACCTGCCCGAGGTGATGGGCGCTTCGGACCGGATGATGGTGATGCGCGATGGCCAGGTGTCGGGCTTTTTACATCGCGCGGAATATAACGAAGAGAAAATTCTCAGCATGGCCTTGCCGGCGAGCGAGCCGGAAGCGACCTTGATGTCATAACGCTTCACGGGAAGCGTGATTGAAACGCAAAGACAGGAGCAAGCAACTATGCCGGAGCAGCAGGTACAAAATCCAGACGCCGGTTTCCGCAAGGCGGGATTGTCCATCTGGGAAATTTGGGACAAGGCGGGCATGGCCGTCGTGTGTGTGGTTTTATTTCTTCTTTGCTCCTGGTGGGTGCCTGGGTTTCGTTCCGCGCCGAACATGGTCGGGCTGTCGCTCCAGGTTTCCTCCATCGGCATCGTGGCTTGCACGATGCTGTTTTGTCTGGCTTCGGGAGATTTCGACCTTTCCGTCGGCTCGGTGCTGGCTTGTTCGGGCGTGCTCGCGGCGCTGGTGACGCGGCAAACCAGCGAGGCGATCGGCGCGACGAACGGCGTGCTGCTGGGCGTGACAGCGGGCATCCTGATCGGCGCGCTGGTCGGTCTGATCAACGGCGTCATCATCGCCTTCTTCAAGATCAACGCGTTGATCACCACGCTGGCCACGATGCAGATCGTGCGCGGACTGGCGCTGCTCTTTGCGGATGGCAAGTCGGTCTTCGTGCCCAATGAGCGTTTCAGCTGGCTGGGCACTTCGTCGCTATGGGGCGTGCCGATGCCGGTCGTGTCGCTGATCGTCTTTTTTGTCTTCTTCGGGCTGCTGTTGAGCTGGACTACGTTCGGCCGCAACACGCTGGCGATCGGCGGCAACAAGGAAGCGGCGCATCTGGCCGGCATCTCCGTGCCGTTTTACAAAACCGTAATCTTCACCATGCAGGGCATGGCCGCCGGTTTCGCCGGAGTGATTCTGGCTTCGCGGATGGAGATCGGCGACCCCAAGGTCGGCATGATGTTCGAATTGCAGGTGATCAGCGCATGCGTGCTGGGCGGCGTGTCGCTGACCGGCGGCATCGGTTCGATGATCTTTGTCGTCAGCGGCGTGCTGATCATGGGCATGGTGGAGAACGCAATGAACCTGCAAAGCGTCCCGACTTTCTGGCAATACGTTGTGCGCGGCGCGATCCTGCTGGCCGCGGTGATGCTGGACAAATTCAAGCAATCGCGCGGCTGAGGTCCGCCTGGAGCTTTCTCAACTTTCTTCCATTCCAATCGAAATCGCTATCGGGATCGGGATCGCTATCGAAAAAACAATGGCAACGACGATTGCGATCCCGATCCCGATAGCGAAGAGCGAGAAAACCGCACGTCGAACGGACTTTGGAAAGCTTCTGAGGAACCGTCGCATATCGATGTAAATTGCTTGCGCGCTGGCCGGCAAGCTTGCTATGCATGATGGGATTCCCAAATAGAACGAAGGAGATTGAAATGCGTAAAGCAATCAGCGTGTTCATGACATTATTTTTTGCGTCGAATCTGCTGCTGGCGGGTTGCGGCGGCGGCGAATCGGGCGGAGGCGCGAGCAAGCCCGAAGTCAAGAGCGCACCCAGCGGCGGCGGGAAGCAGGCCGTGAAAATCGGCTTCATCGTGAAGCAACCCGAAGAGCCGTGGTTTCAGATGGAGCATAAGTTCGCCCGTCAGGCCGCTGAAGAGCTCGGCTTTGAATTGCTGGAGCTCGCCGGCATCGACGGCGAAAAGGCGCTGGCGCAGATTGATAATCTGGGCGTGCAGAAGGCGGCTGGCTTCGTGATTTGCACGCCGGACGTGAAACTCGGTCCGGCGATCATGTCTTACGCCAAACGGAATAACATGAAGGTGATCGCCGTGGACGACCGGTTCATCGGCAACGACGGCCAGCCGATGGAAGATGTGCATTATCTGGGCATCGCGGCCCGTGCGATCGGCGAGGACGTGGGCAAGGCGCTGTACGAGCAGCTGCAGGCGCGCGGCTGGCCGGTGGAAGAGACCGGCGTGTGCGCTGTGACGTATGAGGAACTGGACACGGCGAAAGAGCGCACCGACGGCGCGATAACGGCTTTGATCGAAGCCGGTTTCCCGGAGAGCCAAATCTACAAAGCGCCGCAGAAAACCACGGACGTCAACGGCGCCTTGCAAGCCGTGGACATTCTGCTGGTGCAGCAACCGGACGTGAAATACTGGCTTGTGTGCGGCATGAACGACAGCGCCGTGCTGGGCGCGGTGCGCTCGATGGCCGCGCGGGGCTTCACGCATGAGGATGTCTGCGGCATCGGCATCAACGGCACGGATTGCATCGATGAACTGAAGAAGGAAAATCCGACGGGCTTTTACGGCTCGATGTTGCTTCAGGCCAAGAAGCACGGTTATGAAACGGCGAAGATGATGTACGAATGGGTGACCAAGGATCAGGAGCCTCCGCTCGACACCCGCACCCGCGGCATCCTGATCACGCGCGAGAATTTCCGCGAGGTGTTGAAGGATCAAGGCTACGAAATCTAGAAAGTTTTGCGATGAAGAATAACGCCTTGCATCAGCGCGAGATGCTTCTTCCAGCCATCTTGATCGTGGCGGTTCTTCTGTTGGCCTTTGGCTTTCAGGGATCGCGAGGGCTTTATGCGCCGGATGAAGGTTATTATGTCAGTCTTTCACAGGCGATGGCGGAGACGGGGGACTACATTGTCCCCCGTCTTCATTCTGAGCCTTGGCTGGACAAACCGCCGCTGAGCCTGTGGGGCACGGCGATTGGACTGCGTCTGTTCGGCATGAATGAATGGGGCGCGCGCGTGTTTCATGGGCTTTGCTACGCGCTGACTACGCTGCTGGTGTTTTTATTCGGAGTGTCTTTTGGCGGGAAGCGTGAAGGGATGCTGACTGCGGCGTTTTACGTGACGATGATCCTCCCATTCATCGCAGGCAACATCGTGACGCCCGATACGCCGTTGGCCTTATGGACCACGGCCGCGTTTTATTGTTTCTGGAAGAGCGTGGAGCCTGGCGCGCGCCGCGTCGTCTTATGGAAGATGCTGATGTGCGCAGCCTTTGGTCTTGGATTTCTGACCAAAGGCCCCGCGATGCTGATCCCCTCCGCTGCAATGTTCCTGTTCCTGCTTTTCCAGCGCCGTACGCTGGAATATTTTATCACGCCTTGGGCCGTCGCCGGAGTCGCGCTGTTTTGCATATTTGGACTGGGCTGGTATGCTTACGTGGCGCATGCCTTGCCCGGCGCCTTCGATTACTTTCTGGATAATCAATTGTTGGGCCGCACAATTTCCTCAAAATACTCGCGTAATCCCGGATTGACAGGCGCATTGATCTACGCGCCCGTCATCCTGCTGGGCACGCTGCCGTGGTCGTGGCTTTGGTGGAAAGAACTCATCCAGAACAGAAAGACAATTTTTCATCATGCCTCATGGAAGAATTTATACAACGATCCTCAGCGTTTGTTTCTTGCGCTCTGGATCGTCGTTCCGATGACGGTGCTTTGCCTCGCCAGTTCCAAGCTTCCGCTTTATGCGCTGCCTGTTTTTCCTGCGTTTGCGCTGGCGACTGCGCGGTTGTTGCGAGCGCCCGCCGCTGCCGCTCAATGGCTTGAGAATCCGTGGGGCATTCCCTGGCGGACGGCGATTGTGTTTTTGATTTACATCATGGCGTTGATGGGGACGAAGTATGCCGCGGCGCATATCCCCCACAAGAAAGACATGCGCGCGCTGCATGCGCTGATTGAACAATACCTGCCCGATGAACAGTATGAGATTGTTTCTATTCGGGAGCATTTGGAAGGATTGGGTTTTTACGACAACGCGGTCATTGAGCGCGTGACCACCAAAGAAGATCCCTATCCTTTTTTTGTTCTGCCTGAGCAACTCCTCGAAGAAGTTGAAGAGATGAAAACAGACAATTATCATCACGTGCTTATATGCCATGGAGCAAAGCACGCCAGTGAATTGAGCACCGTGTTGCATAGAGCGGCCATCACATTCCAGGAAGTCGATCTATCCAGCAACGAGTATTATCTTTTTATTTGCGATCCCATTGAAAGCGCTTCGAATTAGCGCTGCCGTTCCACTGAAAAGGCGGACGAAATTGATTTCAGGCACATTGCTCCATGCGATCGAGGCGATCGTCCTGTTGGGTTATTTTTGCGCGATGGGCGGTTATATCCTGTTTTTCGCACATCAAGAACCGCGGCAGGCGCGGATGGCTTCGCGCATCCTTGGCGCCACGGTCGCGATCCACATGACGTGGTGGGTGCTGAAGATTCATCGCCTCGGTTATTTCCCGTTCAGCCAATGGGCGGACTGCGTGTCGTTCATCGCTTTCGCTTTGGCGCTGGGCTATCTGTTTATCGAACTCGCCGCGCGCGAACGGCGCATGGGTTTTTGCATCACGCCGCTGCCGTTCCTCTTGCAGGCGCTGGCGATTCATCAGCTTTGGCGTTCGAATCTCGCTGTGCAGCCGCCCGCGGAGCTGCATAGCGCCTGGGCCAATCTGCATGTGGCCACGGCGTTGATCGCCTGCGCGGCGTTCGCGCTTTCCTTTTGCGTCAGCGTGATGTACCTGATGCTCTCGCGGGAAATCCGGTCGAAGATTCTCGGGCGGTTTTTTCATCGCATCCCGCCGCTGGCCGTGCTGGATGAGATCAACGCCAAGCTGCTGGCGCTGGGACTGGCGTTGTTCACCGTGGCCGTGGCGGTCGGAATCATTTGGGAGCAAGTGGAGTCGGTCGAGCGGATCCCGGCGGCCGGTCAGGCGCTGATGATGGCGATTTGGGCGTGCTACGGCGTGAACGTGCTGGGCGGCATGAAGTTCGGCTGGCAAGGCGCGCGGATGTCGCTGCTGTCGATCTTCAACTTCACATTGGTTTTGGTGGCCATTATCCTGGGGGGATTCGCCGGAAAGACGTTTCACGGCTGATCTCCAGCAGTGTGTGGCACAGCCGCCCTCGGCTGTGCGGAAATAAGCGAGGAGTGTTATGCAATTTCTCATTCTCGGCATCAATCATCAATCGGCGCCAGTAGAAGTGCGCGATGCCTTGACGCTGGACGCGGTCCGGCGAAGGGAATTGCTGCGCCGATTGACGCTGAGCGACGAGTCTTGCGAGGCCGTCGCGTTGAGCACCTGCAACCGGATCGAGGCGGCGCTTTGCGCGATCGATCCCGCGGCCGCCGGAGAATGCGTGATCGACGCGTTTTGCGAATGGGGCGGGCTGGAGCGCGACGCGTTGCGGGCGATGCTTTATCGCCATACGCAGCGCATGGCTTTTCTGCATCTGTTTAAGGTCATCTGTGGGCTTGATTCGATGGCGCTGGGCGAGACCGAGATCGCCGGGCAGGTCCGCGAGGCGTATGAAGCGGCGCTGGAGGAAGGCGCGGCTCGCGAAAACTTGCGGCGGCTGTTCGATCAGGCGTTTCATGCGAACAAACAGGTGCGCACGCAGACCAACATCGGTAAGGGCGCCGTGTCGATCAGCCACATGGCCGTGGATATGGCCGAGCAGATTTTCGGCGGTTTGGGACAGCGCCGCGCGCTGGTGCTGGGCGCCGGGCAGACCGGACAGCTCACCGTGCAGCACCTCAAGGAGCATGGCGTGACGCGCATCGGCGTGGCGAATCGCACGCCGGAGCGCGCTCGTGCCTTGGCCGAGGAACACGGACTGGAGGCCGTGCCGTGGGATGGCTTCGCCAAGACGCTGGACGAGGTGGATATCGTGATCAGCGGCACCTCCTCGCCTGATCCGGTGCTCACAGTCGAGATGGTGCGCGAGTCGATGAGACGCCGTCGCAACCGGCAATTGCTGCTGCTCGACATCGCCGCGCCGCGCGACATCGAGGCCGGCGCCGGCGATCTGTACAATGTGTTCCTCTACAACATCGACGATTTGCAGCAGATCGTAGATCGCAACATGGAAGAACGCCGCGGCGAGATCGGCAAGGCGATGCGGCTGATCGAGGTGGAGTGCGACGCGTTCGAAAACTGGATCGTCGCGCGCGACTCGAAGAGCGTCATCGTCGAGTTGCGCGGCCAATACGACGAAATTCGCCGTCAGGAGTTGGAGCGCCTGCGCGGCAAACTCAACGGCATTTCAGCGGAAGATTGGCTCCAGATCGAACAAGCCACGCAGCGCATCATGAACAAGTACCTCGATCCGCCGACGCGCGAGCTGCGCAATCCGCAAGGCCGCAAAGCCTCTGGCGGCATCGTGGATCTTATTCGGGGATTGTTTGAAATCAAAAAATAGTAAGATCTACTGCTGAAGGAGCGTTGGATGACAAAATTGGATAAGGCTCTGGAGCATGCGCGCCGCGGCGATGTTCCCAAGGCGATCGAGCAGTTGAGCGAGATGATCGGCGAACCGGACATGCGCCTGGCGGTCTTGTATCAGCGCGCCTGGCTGTTGCGGGGATTGGGGCGCTATGAAGAAGCCCTGGAAGACTACCGCGCGATCCTTGCGCTGGCTCCGGAAGATTCGAAAGCCGAATCTTTGCTGGCCGATTGCCTGAATGCCACGGGCGAAGCACGGGAAGCGCTTAAGCTTGCGCAGCGGCTGATCTCGCAGGATCCCATGAACGCCGAGGCCGCGGAAGTCTTGCGCAAATGCCAGCGCGCCTTGGGCGCGGAAGCGACGCTGCTTTCCGGCTGCAATACGCGCGAGATCCAGTATCAGCGCAAATCGTCTCATTCCATCAATGGCATAGTTGATCAACTTGAAGCGGATATCTCCATCTTTCCTGCGTCGATTTCTCCGATTATCGCCAGAACAATTTATTATCTTGTGCGAAGTTTGCGTCCGAAAATCATGGCGGAGACCGGCAGTTTCATCGGCTATTCGACTCTGTGCATCGCCCAGGCGTTGAATGACAATCAATCCGGAATCTTGCATGCCTTTGATCTGTTTACGGAATTGGCCGGTTTCAAATCCCCTGTGATCGGGCCTTGCTCCGACCGGCTGGAAATCTGCCGCCGCCATATCGCCGCCGCACAGTTGGATGAACGCGTTGTCATTCATGCGGGCGACTCCTCCAGCAACATCAGAAAGTTTTTTCAGCAGGACGGTTTGGAAATGCAGATGGCGTTCATCGACGGAGACCATTCATCCGAAGGTTGCCTGAAGGATTGGCTGGCGGTCGATGAATATCTGGTTGAAGGCGGATTGGTGTTGTTCCACGACACGATTCCAGAGATTTGTAATCACTTGGGACCGCGATATGTGCTTGAGGAGCTTCAGAAACGCGCCCCTTCGCGGTATCATGTGATCAATCTTCCTACTTTTGACGGACCTGGATTAGGCATGGTGCAAAAAAGAACTCCAGGCCGTTCGCCGCGCTGGAAACCGTCATTATATCACGCGTTGCTTGAGAAAGTCTTTCAGCATGGCCTTGGAATCGAATAATTCAGGAGCGATTCATACAAACATGAAAATACTGCTGGCACAGATCAATACGACCGTCGGTGCGATCGACGACAATATGCGCAAGGCGCGCGAGGCGATGCAGCAGGCGCGCACAATGGGCGCGGAACTTTGTGTGTTTCCGGAGATGACAATCACCGGTTATCCGCCGCTTGATTTGCTCGAGTACGACTGGTTCATCGAGAAGAACGAGCAGGCTTTGCGCGAGCTGGCCGCCGTGACGGACGACTCGCTGGGTGCGATCATCGGCTATGTGGCGCGGCGCAACACGCAAGGCTCCAAGGCGTTGATGAATAGCGCGGCGCTGATCGGCGGCGGGCGCGTGATCTCGCGGCACGACAAGACGCTGCTGCCGACTTATGACGTGTTCGACGAGGGGCGCTGGTTTCATCCGGCGCACAGCGTGCAGCCGGCCGTGTGGCGCGGCGTGCGCTTCGGCGTGGGCATCTGCGAGGATTACTGGGGCGGCGCGGCCGGAGTGCGGCATCCCAACTGCGACCTGCGTCCGATTGCGACGCTGGCGGCGCAGGGCGCGGATTTGCTGCTGAGCATCTCGGCGTCGCCGTACACGCTGGGCAAGCGCGCGATCCGCCGCGGCATCTACAGCGGCGCGGCGCGGCGGCATCATTTGCCGGTGGCGCAGGTGAACTTGGCCGGCGGCAACGACAGCCTGGTGTTCGACGGCTGGAGCAATGTGTATAATCCGGCGGGCGAGATCGTGGCGCAGGCGGCGGACTTCAAAGAGGATTTGCTGCTGTTCGAATTGGATACGCTAAGCGGCCCTGTGCATCCGACGGCGCAATCGGACGAGGAGGAAGTCTATCACGCGCTGTGCCTCGGTCTGCGCGATTACGTGCGCAAGTGCGGTTTTAAAAAGGTCGTGATCGGCCTCAGCGGCGGGATCGACTCCGCGCTCACGGCCGCGCTGGCCGTGGCGGCGCTGGGCGCGGAGAACGTGACCGGCGTGTCCATGCCCTCGCGTTACTCGTCGGACCACAGCAAGGACGACGCGCGAGTGCTGGCGGAGAATCTTGGGATCGAATACCTGACGATTCCCATCGAAGGCATGTTCGGCGCGTTTCTCGACGGCCTGTCGCCGGCGTTCGCCGGACGCGAGCCGGACGTGACCGAGGAGAACATTCAGGCGCGCTGCCGGGGGATCGTGCTGATGGCGCTGTCGAATAAATTCGGCAGCCTGGTGCTCAGCACCGGCAACAAGTCCGAGATGGCCGTGGGCTACGCCACGCTGTACGGCGATATGTGCGGCGGGGTTTCGTTGATCAGCGATCTGCCGAAATTGTGGGTCTATCGCCTTTCCCGCTGGATCAACCGCGAGCGCGAGATCATTCCCTGGAACACCATCGAGAAGCCGCCCAGCGCAGAGCTGCGTCCCGATCAGAAGGACAGCGATTCGCTGCCGGAATACGCCACGCTCGATCCGATTATCACGAAATACGTGGAAGAATTCAAGAGCGTGGAGCAGATCATCGCGGAAGGCGCGGACGATGCCACGGTGCGGCGGGTGATCCGCATGATCAACGTGAACGAATACAAGCGCCGTCAGGCCGCGCCAAACATCAAGATCACCGGCAAAGCCTTCGGCCACGGCCGCCGCATGCCCATCGCCGCGAAGTATTGATTCAATGGCCTTGTTCAAGGCGTTATTTTTACGGGTGTATCTTGATTTTATCCCGTGTCAATTCTTGCTCTTGCTCCTGCTCTTGCTCTTGCTCCGAAACTGAAGATAGAATTTCGATTGCAAGCAAGAGCAAGAGCGAGAGCAAGCAGCGCATTATCCAGATAAACTTGTGATGAGCCCTGCTTTCACCGGACGATTGACAACCGAAACCAGTTTTTGCCCTTATTGACCTTCGGATTATAGCCCTTTTGAAATCAGTCATCTACGGCTTTTCTGAGAATACGCTCAACTTCCTTGAGAGTCATGTCGATGAGATTCTTGGAACGCAATGCCACGAAAGCGGAGAACTGGATCTATGTCTGTTAAAGCGCCGGATCATAACGCCTCGCTGCCCGCGTCGCTGTTTGAGATTTGCAACGCCATGGGCTCCGCGATGAAGCTGGACGATTTGTTGATGCTGATTCTGGATACTTCGATGGGCGCCTTGCACACGCAGCAAGGCTCGATTCTGTTGTACGATGAAAAGACGAACATGCTGAAGATGCTGGCGGCGATGGGGCTGCCGCGCAATGTGATGCAGCAGGGCTACGAGCCGCGCAAAGGCAGCATCGCGGAATACGTGATCCAGAACAACGAGCCGTTGCTGTTGAACGACGACGACGTGGATCGCGACAACCGGATCACATCAGTGGCCCGTGAGCGCGGGATCAAATCCTCCATGTGCGTGCCTTTGCGTTCGAGCAACAAGGTGATCGGCACGCTGAACCTGACGCGCACGGACGTGTCGATCGGCTATCTCAGCGAGCGTGAACTGGAAATCTGCACGATCCTGGCCCAGCAGGCGGCGATCAGCATCGAACGCGCCCAGCTGCATGAGATGGCCCTGCAGTCCGAGCGCATGGCGGCGTTCGGCCAGACCGTGGCGGGCATTTCGCATTGCATCAAGAATATCCTGACTGGCTTGAAGGGCGGCTCCTCGATCTGCAAGCTCGGACTCGACACCGACAATGCGGAATTGATGCGCAAGGGTTGGGAGATGCAGCGGCGCAACATTGAGCGCATTTCGCTGCTGGTGCTTGACATGCTGGATTATTCGAAAGACCGCACGCCCATGAGACAGCCGTTCGAGTTGCGGCCGCTGGTTGAGGAAGTCTTTGAACTCACACAACTGCGCGAGACGGAATTCACCATTGATTTATCCTGCAAGGATTTCCCTGAGGACATCTCGATCAACGCCGATAAAGATCAAATTTTTCGCTGTTTATTGAATCTGGTGGGCAACGCATACGATGCGTTGAGTGAAAGAGGGGGAGAGATCACTGTGTCTGCTTCGCTCGTCGAGGGCGGGGAGGAGCATGGCGTGGAGGGTGCGGATCGCTGTATCAGCGTCCGCGTGATCGACGACGGGCCGGGCATCCCACCAGAATACCAAGAAGAGATCTTCAGTCCGTTTTTCAGTTCGAAAGGCTCGCGCGGGACGGGTCTGGGGCTGCCAGTGACCAAGAAAATCATCGAAGAGCACGGCGGCCGCCTTAAACTGAACTCCGATTCCACACACGGCACAACTTTTACGATAATCCTGCCCTGCGTCGAGGAATGATTGTCTTGGACGAATCCTGCAGTTGATCAGCTTGTCTGCCTTTCACGATTGTAATTATATGCAAAGCAAAGCTCTGTTTCCGGCATTGACCACAATTCCTCACGCCGATAGACATTGTTAATTTTTATCCGGCGGCTCTTGTATGCATTGACAGCGCACGCCGGAGTTCTCTTAATAAGGCATCGAACACAACAATACAGGACGAAAACGAACGTTAGGAATGGAGTGTGAATCATGGCAAAATTGAGCGTCAGTCAACTGCAGGACTTCAAAGGCAAACGGGTGTTTTGCCGCGTGGATTTCAATGTGCCGCTGAATGAAGACGGCAGCGTGCGCGACGACACGCGCATCCGCGCCGCGCTGCCGACCATCGAGCATATCATCAAACAGGGCGGACGCGCGGTGCTGGCTTCGCACCTGGGGCGCCCGAAGGGCAAGGCGCAGGACAGCATGCGGCTGAAACCGGTCGCGGCGCGTTTGAGCGAGCTGCTCGGTCAGCCCGTGGCCATGGCGCCGGACTGCATCGGACCCGATGTCGAGGCGCTCGTGGATCATATGGAAGACGGCGATGTCGTGCTGCTGGAAAACCTGCGCTTCCATGCGGGCGAAGAGAAAAACGATCCGGAGTTTGCGCAGGCTCTGGCCAAACTGGCCGACGTTTACGTGAGCGACGCGTTCGGCACGGTGCATCGCGCCCACGCCTCCACGGCGGGCGTGCCGGCCTTGGTCAAACCCGCCGCCGCCGGACTCCTGATTGAAAAGGAACTCAAGTATCTCGGCGAGTCGATGGAAAATCCACAGCGTCCGGTCGTCGCGATCCTGGCGGGCAAAAAGATCGACACGAAAATCGCCGTGATCAAGAACCTGCTGAATAAAGTGGACACGATCCTGCTCGGCGGCGCCATGACCTTCGCGTTCATGAAAGCCAAGGGGCTGGAGATCGGCAAGTCGTACTTCGACGAAGGGACCGATACCGTGGCGAAGGAGATCATGGCGATGGCCGGCAGCGCGCAGGCCGAGCTGGTGCTTCCGGTTGACACGCTGGTCGCCGACGCTTTTCAGGCGGGCGCCAAGACGAAAGTCGTGCCGGTCGATCAGATCCCGGCGGACATGGAAGGCGTGGATATCGGCACGCAGACCATCGCGCAATACTGCGAATACGTGAAGAACGCCAAGACCGTAGTGTGGAACGGCCCGGTGGGCGTGTTTGAAATCGAAGACTTCGCCAAGGGCAGCCGCGCGATCGCGGAATGCCTGGCTGAAGCGGACAACATCTCGATCCTGGGCGGCGGCGACACGGCCGCGGCCGTGGCTCAATTCGGTCTGGCGGACAAGATGTCGCACATCAGCACGGGCGGCGGCGCCTCGCTGGAGTTCATGGAAGGCAAAGCGCTCCCCGGCATCGAAGCGCTGGACGAAGCATAATTCATCGCTGTAACAGAAGCATTGAAACGAAATTTGTGGCACAGCCCCGGACGGCTGTGCCACATTTTATTTTTGTATGGGAAATCGGGATCGGGATCGAAATCGGGATCGGGATCGGGATCGAAATCGAAATCGTTTCGGGGCTGAGAACAGCCCCTCCCACTTGACATCGATCCCGCAATGAATCGGAAATGGTATGTGAGATGAACGACAAGCGAGCGCGATGTTGAAACTGCTCTATAATTTCGCCAGCGACGTGCTGGCGTTGGCGTTTCCGCGCATTTGTCCGGTGTGCGGCGGGCGCGTGGCCGATGATTTTCTGGATGCCATCGTGTGCGAGAGCTGCCGGTCGAAACTTCAGCGCGCCCTGCCTCCGCATTGCGAGCGCTGCGGCAGACCGGACGTCGTTCATCATGCCTATTGTTGCAGTTTGATGAACACCGGTCTGCATTTCGACCAAGCGCGGGCGTATTGCCTGTTTGAGGATTACGCGCGCCGCGTCGTGCACGACATGAAATTCAACCAGCGCCGGGAACTCGCGGAGCCGATGGCCGGGATGATGGCGCGCGCATGGATTGAGCGGCTGGAGGAACGGCGTTACGATTGTCTGATTCCCGTGCCGCTGCATCCCTCGCGGCGCCATGCGCGAGGCTACAATCAATCCGATTTGCTGGCGGAGCGGCTTGGGGACATGCTTGACATGCCGGTGGACTGCTGGAACCTGGAGCGCCGTCGCAACACCCGGCCGCAATCGTCATTGCGGCCGCAGGAAAAAGTGGAAAACGTCCGAGGCGCCTTTACGCTGGACAAACCGGAGCGCGTGAAGGGATGCGAGATGTTGCTCATCGACGACATCATCACGACCGGCAGCACGGCCAATGAGTGCGCCCGCGTGCTGCGCGAGGCTGGTGCCGTGCGCATCGACGTTCTTACCTTCGCCCGCACGCGATAAGCGCCGCGCCGCGCCATTCACGATTTATGATTGATTTTCCAGTGTGATTTGTAGCTACCTTAACGCAGTGCTTTTCACTGTTCGCAATTATCCCGGATCATGCGCGTCAGAGTATCTTATATCAAAAAGGAGACCACGATGAAACGCTTTTGGATGCCGATGCTGGTTTGTGTCACGTTGTTCGCTTTAGGCTATTTCACATTCTGGCAGCCTTCCGTTGGCTATTCGGCCGGCGATGCGCCGGGAAAAAATCCGCGTTTTGAACAGGCGGCGAAGCATCTGGACGCCGGTGGAACGCTTTACGTCTATGCAGACGTGAGGGATGTATTACGCGAATTCGTGCAGTTGTTCGCACAGACCATGGAATCCGAGCCGAGAGCGCAGGGCGCGTTGCTCATGCTGGACCGAGCCATCGACGCGCTTGGAGTTTACGGCGTCGAGGATGTGGCGTTCAGTTCGCTGAAGGTCGGCCACCGTTATCGCCATAAGGCGTTCCTTGGCATTCCAGGCGGGCGCAACGGCGTATTGAAACTACTCGGCGGCAAGCCTCATGCATTTGATCTGCTGGATTACGCGCCGGTTTCGACGCAACTGTTCAGCTGCGATGACCTGGATTTCGCCGGGGCGCTGCCGTGGATTCGCATGAACGCCATTCAGCTCGCTGGTCCGCCTGCCGAGGCTCAACTGGACATGATGCTGTCGCAAGTGAAGGAATCAACCGGAGTCGATCTGGAGAGATTCTTCGACTCGATCGACGGCGAGATCGTCGTATTGGCGGAAACGGACTCCGCGCGCATGATCACGATTGAAGACGCCGAATTGGCGCAGCCGATTGAGATGGCTTTTCCGATGTTGGCCGTGATCTTCAAGACGCGCCATGACGGCGCTTATGAGAACATTAAAGCCGTCATGATGCGGTCGGAGAGCGCGCAGAGCGTGGAACAAAACGGCATGAAGCGCGTCACGCTAGCCCAGGACCTTCCCAATTACCCCATGACGCTGTCATTGGCGCAACAAGGAGAATACTGCATCCTGGCGTCGCATCAGGAATACCTGGATAAGATCCTTGCGGCGAAGCAAAGCGGTGAGAACCTGCGCTCGAATCCGGACTTCAAGGAATTGATGGCGAAGATGCCGGAGCAGGGCAATGGAATATATTATATCAGCGCGGATTTTTACCAAGCCATCAATCGATCTCTGGATAGTTTTAAGAACACCATGCCACGGAACATAGGAACGACTTTCGCATTCACTCAGTTTCAAATGTACTCTGCTCAACTTCCAGCGCTCAGTTCAATCGGCGTGCGGGTGAATGAGCCGGACGGACTTTATTGGATCGCGCTGGATGAGTCGCGCGCGAATCAAGCGCTGATCAGCAGCATATCGCTGCCAATTATGGCAGTGCTGGCGGCGATGGTCGTGCCGAATTACATGGAATACCAGGTTCGCGCCAAGGTTTCGCGGACCAGGGCCGATCAGCGTTCGCTTGCCACGGCTCTTGAGGCGTTTTATATCGATAACAACCAATATCCCAACTGGGCTACCGGCGTTGATTCGATCAATAATTCCAAAGAGCCCTCCGTGGCGTTGAAGGCGGTCGATTCGATGAACGCGCAGGAATACAGCGCTTGGCATTTGACTTCGCCGATTGCGTATATCACACGGTATCCCGAAGATGTGTTTTCCACGAAAGGATATGGCTTTAACTACTACAGCGACGGCAACGGATGGATCTTGTGGAGCTGCGGACCGGACAAGGTTTTGGATTTGACGGTCGATAATATTTTCGAACTGTACGATCCCACAATCCAGCAGCCTTCGAAGGCGTTGTTGAATTTCAGCTACGACCCGACGAACGGAACGAGAAGCGGCGGCGACATTATCCGTGTGAAGCAATGAAAGAAGACTGAAGGAGCGACGCGCGATGTGCGAGCATCATCCGCGAATTGACATCCCGGCATCCGATGATGACCTGCTGGCGCAATGCGACGTGGAGTTCGCGCGCTCCAGCGGCCCGGGCGGGCAGAATGTGAACCGGCGCGAGACGGCGGTGCGGATCGTGCATTGCCCGACCGGGATCAGCGCGTCGTGCCAGCAGGAACGCAGCCAATATCAGAACAAGGTCATTGCGTTGCAGCGCCTGCGCGAAAAGTTGAAGCATCAGAATCGGCGCGTCAAGAAACGTGTGCCGACTCAGATCCCGCCAGGCGTCAAGCGCCGCATGCTGCAGACCAAGCGCCGCCAATCCGAAAAGAAGCAGCTTCGCAAGAAGCCCGGCTGGGATGATTGAAAATTAAGAGGTGAAGTCGGACAGGTCTGACCTGTCCGACTCGTCTGACGCTTCAGGCTTTGATCTTTCAAGCATTCCGGACGAGCGAAGGCGGTGTCTTCGCCGCGTGCCGCTTGGCGCAACGCCGCAACCGGGCGAAGAACTGAAAGTATTCCATGATGGTCTTTTTCACGTTGAGCTTGCTCGCGCCGGCCTTGGCGCTGTAGCGATACAGCATGCCCGCGGAATAGCCCTTGAGTTTGAAGATACGCGCCTTGATCAGAATCTCCGCATTGGCCACGAAGCCGACCGACTCGATCCAGTCCTCGCCGTAGAACTCGATGGATTGCTGAATCACCTCGGCGCGATAAGCGCGCATGAAGATGCTGTAGTCCGAGCAGCCCTGCACCGGATACATCACGCGCAGCATCAGATTGATCCAGTAGCTATAGATGCGGCGCATGAAGGGGAACCCGACGATCTGGCCGCCCTTTTCGTAGCGCGTGGCCACGGCCACGTCCTTGCCTTGCTCGATGGCCTGGATCATCTCCTCGAAAATCTCCGGCGCACAGGTGTTGTCCGCCTCGGTGGTCAGGATGATGTCCTCGGGCCGGGCCAGCTGCGCGGCGCGCGTCAGGCCGTTGCGAAACACCGCTCCAACGTTTTTATTCACATCGTGGCGGATGATCTCCACCGGCATCGTCCGCGCCGCTTCCTCGGCGACTTCCTGCGTGCGATCCTTGCTGCCGTCGTTGACCACGATGAAGAGAAATTCGCGCTCCATTTTTGTGAGGAGCTCCTTGATCTCATTCATCGCCGCCGGCAGTCCTGTTTCCTCGTTATACGCCGGGAAAACCACAAATACTTTGGCTGTCATTGCCTGCCTCGTGAAAACTGGTTGTTATTGCATGGGTAGAACCTGTGACAAATTGAACAAATCACAGCGCTAGGTTGAATTTGATGTTATTCATCCGTCTCGTCATTGAGCCTCGGCTCTGGATCGAAGATGTATTCCAGGCCGCTCGCCGCGTCGATCGCCTCGTGCTTTTGCTGGATAGCGTCTTTGATGCGCTTGTTGATTACGGCTTTGCGCACATCCAGCCGCGCCCGCTCGTATGGCGTCTCGATTTGCGGGATGTGGCGGTCCACGTAATACACGGCGTATCCCGGGCCGTGCTCGAAAACTTTTGAGAAATCGCCGTCCTTCAAATCGCGCAGACGCTTGAGCAGCTCTTTGCTGGAGTCATCATCGTCATCCTTCTCATCGCTGGCTTCTCTCTCGATGAATCCCAGGTCTTGCGCGTTGAAGGCCAGCTCCTCCGTGTTGTAACGGTCGAAGTCGCTGAAGAACGGCGGCGCCGTCATCGCATAGCGCTGGAAACGCAGGAATGCGACGGGCGACGTTCCATAGTCAATCGCGCTCGTCAGCATGATGCCGCGCTTGCGTCCCTCGGATTCTTCCCAGGCGGCGCGCTGCTGATTGTAATTCGCAATGTCCGGCGCGATGCCGCTTGTCAGGCTGATGAGCGCCTGGCGGTATTCCCCGCTGCGCGTCACGAACTCCTGCGGCGCCATGCCGGAAACGTCGCGCGGCGCGCACGTGATCAGGAACACGCGCCATTGCTCGTTCGAGGAGAAGTCATCGCGATTGTCGTCGTAAAAATCCTGCGCTTCCTGCTCATCGACGCTGGGCGAAATCTGCAGCGCCATGCTGCGATAGGCGTTATTCGCTCGGATCAGCGTATCGGCTAGTTCTTTAGCGCGGGTGATGCGCGGATCGGCGATGTATGGCGTCTCGCGCACCTGCTCGGTGATCATCTCGCCGTCATGCAGCCGGTATACTGCGCGGTTGAGCGCCTTACGGTCCATTTTCACCGGCGATTGATAAATTTCCGGAAACATGTAAAGGAACTGCCGCAGCGTGACCTGCACGGCGCGCGACCAGATGATCGTCTGGTCCATCGGCCGTTGATGAAAACGGCCTGTTTCCGTCAACGAATCGCGCACACGCGTCATTTGCCGGAAACGCAGATCATGAAACGCGCTCAGCGCAGCCGGCGTCAGTTCTTCATCAATGTCTTCCTGCGCTTCGCTGACTGATAGTTCGCGATAGGGGAAACGATCCACGACCTGCATGATGTAAAAGCCGCCGGGGCCGCGAAAGACCGGAGTCAGATCGCCGGGTTGCAGATTGAAAATCGCCTCCTCGATGGTGAAGGCGTAACGTCCTTTTTCCAACGGCGGCAGCAGACCGCCATTCGCCGCGCTGGGCGACTCGCTGTGCTCACGAGCCAGCGCCGCGAAATCCCCGCCCTCGGTCAATTGCTGATGCAGCGCCTGCATCGCGCTGTGGATTTCATCTTCCTTCTCGCGCGATATGTCCTCGCCCGCCTTACGGAAGATCATTCGCACCTGCACACTTTCGTCCGTTGTGTAATCTTCTCTGTGCTGTTCGTAGTAATTCGCACGGTCGGCGGGATCGATCTGGATTTGCGGCAGCAGGATTTCGCTCAGCCATACCCATTCGATGATGGGATAGGTCAGGTAACGGCGATACAGATCCAGCGCGCCGGGAACATCCACATTCAGGCCGCCTTCCGCGGCCATGCCCTGGAAACGCACGTATTGCCGCAGCTGGCGTTGAATCTCCTTGGAGATTTTAACCTTGTCCTTGGGCCGTTTCGCTTCCATGTACAAATCATAAATGTGCGGCTTCTTATGCCCGGTCATTTGCAGAAAGATATACAAATCCAGATCCGTGATCGCTCCGCCGTTGCAGCGCGCCAGTTCCACGTCGCCCCGCGGATCGTACTTATGTTCCGTGTAGGGATGAGGATAGCGCGCCACACGCTCATGCGCGGCGAACGGCGCGTTGAGCAACGCCGTCATCAGGATTCCACAAAGAAGCAGTCGCAGTTTCATATATTCATCCTGTCGGTCCGGCGCGGTCTGCGCCGGTGATTTGCCAATACGCTTGAGTTAAATTGAATCGCGTCGATAAGTAAAGATCAACATTTTTTCACGAGTGATGAGTATGCGGGGCGTGGATCTTGATCTTGCCGGCGAAATGGGATGAAATTCAGCCCTCAAAATGCCTGACAACAAAGGCATGCATGCCTTTTGAAACAGGCTTGACAAGCGCATTCCGCATTTTTAGCATCTGCTCATCATTCACGCCTGCTGGGGAGTGGTGCAATTGGCAGCGCGCCTGACTCTGGATCAGGAAGTTGGAGGTTCGAGCCCTCCCTCCCCAGCCAAACCAACCTGAATAAATCCAACCCTTTGTGAAATTATCCGATCAAGAGCCGAATTTGTTTTTACGGCTTCAATCGGGCTTGATTCCGGCAACATTCTGGCAACAATAAGGCAATGATGGGATCCCCCCTGTTTGCCGTGGCGACATGGAGTGGGGGATTTTCATTCATGGATTCACGGATTGAATTCCCGCCTCGTCATTAATTGACTGACGATGCTTTCAGAGTTGAAGCGTGCTTACATGAACAAGATTCGATCGGCGCAATGCGGAAAAAGAGCAGGATGATCAATGGCTTGAATCCAATCTGCGAACTTTGACATGTAGCGGTCGGCAATCTGAAAGCATATCAATAAAATGCTGAATGGGATTCTGCCCTTAGTGATCGGAGGCATACTGAGCGAGAACATCGCTCCAAAATTGCGTTATCTTCGCCTTGATTCTTGACGGACTGCATAAGTCATTTCTTGCGCTCTCGAAAGAATCTTTGATTTGTTTCTTACGTGTACGTCCTATCGTTTTTTTTCAGCAATAATAGTGCTATCATCGTGGCGTTCTCGCACACGGCGATGACGGCTTGTGTTGTTTTCATGGCTCTATCCTGGTTTTTTTACATTATCCAAAAAGAAAGAACCGCGATAATATTTTGAGGCTTTATTCAGTTAAGAAGCAAAGTGTGGTTTGATCGCTTCTGGAAAACTACCAGATATGATATTTATGCAGATCAAGTTTATTTCGTGGATTCAATAGACGGTTCAGCAACGACTTTGGGATCTATCAGCATGTTTTTGCATCTCACACATAATTCAAAATAGTGGTGATATGTATTTTTATGCATAATTTTAAGATTTCACTTGAAATCGTCAATTTCTCTCTGTTAGGTTAGTTCTGTGGTATGTAAATGAGTTGTGCAAAATAAACATTAAAGTTTGCAGTTATTTCAAAATTATCGATTTACGCATTATTTAGATTTTCCCCGATAGTCATCTTTGAATCCATTTTGAAGGAGCCGGTCATGCGTTTCGAAGCCGAACTTTCCCGTCCCATATCCCGTATTATTATGTTATTCATTGTCATATCTATGATTATCTTCGCGCCGCGGGGGGGCGTTGCGGCGACATGGACCATTGGGAGCGGGGGGGATTTTGGGGCGCTGGCCGAGGCGCTGGGTTCGGCGTCGGTGGGGGAGGGGGATACGCTGGAACTGGCGACGGGGGCGCATGCTTGCGGGGCTTTGACGTGGACGAAGCGGGTGAGCATCACGGGGGCGGAGGGCACGGGCGTTGGATCGGGGCGCGGAGTGGGCTTGGGCGTGGGTGTAGGTTCAGGCTCCGGGTTCCGGGTTCCGGGGTTTGGGCTTGCGCCGTGGTGGGCGCTGCGGGCGGTTTGGAATGTGCGGCAGGTTCCCTGGCGTGTGCGTTTTTTTCCAGGCGCATGGCGCGCATGCTGGTGCATGTGGAGGGTGCGCTTGGAACGATACGGCTCGTTCTTGAGTGAATGGAACAGCTGCCAGAGGGCATGCCGTGGTTGCCAATGTGGATGGCGAAGGTGCCTTCGTCGATTGCGGACGTGCCAAGGAGTCCGGCCCGCATGGCGAAATGGATACGGCAGCAACCTAGGCGCATACCCTTTGTGCCTTAACTCATATGATATGTGCTCAGGCAAATGTGGTTTATTCCTTGGAATGCACGATATATTCCTTGGCAAGAATCGCTCATGCCACGGCACCTGTGGCATATTCCTTGGAGTATATCGATTATTTTTTGCAACGTGTTTTATGCTCCTTGGAATTTGTCGTACATTTTCCCGCTTCTATTTGGATAAGTCGCGGTTTAATGCGCTTAATTTCAATGATATACGGATTTTATTGTTTCATGCTGGAGTCGAGCCAAGATGAAAAGTTTGGATTGACAGCCGCATGGAATGATATAGACTGACTCATAGGTTTTCAATGATGCAACCGCATACAAGGCGGTGGATTTTTCATCCGCTTCAATCCATACAACCCAAGGAGCATATCATGCCGGACTTTATTCCACAACAGGACGCCGAGTTTGACGAGTGGCTGGCGGGCTACAACACCTACGCGCAGGCGAACGGAGCACGGCTAGGATTGGACGAGGGTCAACTGCTGGAACTCGCCGGGGCTAATACGAACTTTCATGACTCTTTAGTGTCTTTGCTTGCCTCGAAAGCCACAACGCGCGGCTGGACCGTGACGAAAAATGAGAACAAGAGCGACGCCAAGGACGTGGTTCGCGCACTGACGCGCATCATCCAGGCCAACCCCGCGACGACGGATGCGGATCGCCGTGCGCTGGGCATCACTGTGGCCGACGAAAAACCCACGGTTGGCGGTGGAGCGCAATTGGACGCGGCCATCGCCTCGCCGCTGATCCGCCTCGACTGGAGCCAGCGCGGGCAAATCACGATTCACTTCGGTCCGAATCCAGCCAACGAACGGGAAAACGGCCTGCCGCGCGGCATGAAAGGCGCGAAACTTTGGTATGCTTGGGGCGGAATTCCGGAAAACGAGGACGACTGGCGCTGGCTTGGTGACGACACCAACAGCCCCTACACCCACAACATCCCGGCAGACAAGGCCGGCGTTGTCGCCTATAAAGCGCAATACTTCGACGCCCGCATGAACCTTGGGCCCTTCAGCGATCCCGCCACGGCAACTGTGACGGTGTGATGCTATCGTCTTGATGTATTGTTCTTCTAACGTTGCGGATCAGCGGATCAGGCGCGCAATCAAGTGTCGCCTGCATTTGGCAAGTTACGCTCATCTTCTGTTTTCGAGAATTCATAGACTGCCCCACCGCCGATCACGACCAAGCCGGCGATCAGCGCCAGTGTGGCCCAAATTGTTAGACCATTGCCGGATGTGAGCATACGCGTCTTGAAACAAGCGTTCGCTCAAACCAATCAGTCTTCCCGTGATGAAGATTCCGGTCGCAATATAGCATGTGGCATATAAGAAGGCCGCCACAAAGATGAGCATATATCCATCTATATCACATCTCATTTATTCTCCTCCTGCATAATAGACCATATACTCGATTTCACGGAATAATAATAATAGGAATGGTGATCTCAGGCTCTAGCGAACTATCAGTCTTTAACGTAATAAATGCATGTAAATAACCCTTGTTCGTGATTGCTTTTTTAAGTTTGACGGTCAACGTCTGATAATCCGAATCTGGATTTGTCGCCAAGATTAGTTGAATATCGTTTCTCATTTCATCAAGATTTGCTTCAATGACCTTTGATATTGCGCTTGTCGGACGGTAGATTCGAACATTTTTTGAAAAGAATCCGCCTTCAACATAATCTATTTCAGAAGCCTTTATGAGAATTTTATCTGGAACTATGAGAAATGTAGGATATAGTATCTGCGCACGCACATATAATGTGTAGTTTAGTAGGCCATTGTTGGCCGTGATAAAGATTTGTTTCTTGAATCTTCCTTTTTGTTCATCGAAATTAAATTCGATAAATATGCTTGATTCTTCTCTGGGAGCAATTTCCTTGGGATAACTAGCAATCCTCATACATTTGGAACAGGAAACTTTAATATCATCAATGATGAGCGGCTCTATCCCAATATTTTTTATTGGAAATTCATAAGTGGTCGTTTCACCTAATAAATATTCCCCGATATGCCATGGATTCTGTTGAAAATAAATTTCAGGCGCTCTCGTTCTGCCGAGGGTTAAAGACATCACAAGCACAAAGATTGTAAAGATTCCCGGATTCAACTTCCAAGTGCCCCCCCCACGGGGTGGTCACGTGTTCTTTGAGAATACAACT
Source organism: Candidatus Sumerlaeota bacterium (assembly GCA_016928995.1). Classification (GTDB taxonomy): domain Bacteria; phylum Sumerlaeota; class Sumerlaeia; order JAFGJS01; family JAFGJS01; genus JAFGJS01. The sequence continues at coordinate 47,879 of JAFGJS010000142.1, forward strand.
GCTGGCGTGGCGAAGCCAAGC
>JAFGJS010000143.1 GCA_016928995.1 Candidatus Sumerlaeota bacterium
CATTGTTTGGCCTCGCTGATTGGATTGTTCCTTGACATTGATCCCGGCGCCGCCGCCCCTGCGCGGATGGGCGTATGGGGAGAACAGAGGCGGCGTTTACGCCGGGCTTCCGGCTGATTGAGGATAGGAGCCGGCCGCCGGAAGATTAAAAGAACTGGTTGCTATTGCCCCTTCATGATGTAGCTTGACGCCGATGAAACCTGATCCCCGTTGACCGTGATGAGCCTCGCTCCATCGACCTCAAGCGGCCGTCCCTGCTCATCGAGCAAGATCACGTTTATTCTTGGCCTTTCCGCCTCAATACGCTGAATCCAGCAGCGAAGCACAATCGCCGAAATGACAAAGAGCACTGCCGCCAGGATGATCACTTGGTACGAGCGCATCAGGCGGCCCCCTTCTTGCGCGCCGCTTCGACCTTCAGCACCACTTCGAGCGGACAGCGAAACTCCGCGCCTTCCGGCTGGACGTAGCCATACTCCGCGCACAGCACGCGGATGTTGGCCGCGTTCATGCCGCCCCACCAGTCGCGCAACTGACGAATCGACCACAGCGGCCGAAGCTGCGCCTGCGTGTTGCGATCCAGCGCCTCGGCATGACCGCGAAGCGCATCGGCCAGATAAAACGCCGCTTCATTGCTCAACGATTTGAAATTGCTCATGGCCATCGTTCACGCCGCTCCCCTATTGGATGCTTGCTCGATTTCTGATAAGTAGCCGTCGTCATCCACATGGAGCACGCCCAACTGCACCAGCACAGCGGCCAACGCCGCGACCTTCGCCGGGTGAGCGCTAAGGCCGCTCTTGATATTGGCGGCGACAGGCACAGTGATGCATGCCAGAGCGGCGATGCCATTGAGGTTGTAATGCGCGGGAAGGTTGTTGAGCGCGTCCTGCACCAAGCGCAGGTTGTCTTCAAGGATTTCAGGAGTGATCAGTTTTATTTTTTGCATCATATAATCTCTCGAAATGTGATAGACAGAGATATGACAAAAGACACACGTGAAAGTCAAGAATAAAAATATGACAAAAAGCATATAAAACACAAGCCAACATATTGACCTGATTCTATTACTGTTGGATAATGCATGTATGAAATTTACAGATGACGATATACGTGAATGGGATGCACTTAGGCGGCTGTTGAAAGCTGCTATTGAGCGTTCTGTTCAAAACAAGGCTTTGATTGCCAGAACAATCGGCGTGGATACACAGGGTTTCAGCAATCAGATTGGTGGAACACGCCCCAAGGTCATGGTACTTCCGACATATTCTCGAGCCCTCACGGAATGTGGAATCGACATCAAGTCCATGATAGCCGCCGCAATCAACCACGTGGACGAATTGCCCGAGGCAGTCGCAGAAACCATAGAATCACCCGAGTTCCAGCGATTCGCGAACACAGAAGAAAAAGCGGCATTGATCGCGCTCGCCAAAACAGGCTTTTTCGATAAAGCAAAACCCGTAGACGTGAAAGCAGTGTGGCTCCAGATGGTTGATGCAAGAAAATCATGATGTTGCTTCAATTCAGTGATGTTACGTTTTAAGACAAAATGTAGTATGCAAACAACATGCCAGTTTTATAAATTACTATCATTCTTCAGGTTGCTAAATACTCACAGGTTACTAACGGGGCAAAAATATAAAATTATATATAAAAATTATATATAAAAATTATATTTTTCTTGTAATTTCACGGTTCCAGAGAAGGTTCAATCGCTCATAATATTAACCTTGGTGCTTAATTCACTAATGGAGAGGGGTTATGAGTGAGGCCATTGAAGGTTTTAGGTGGGCTGCGGGAATTATCGCCATCGCCGAAATACTGGACCTTTAAGTATGCCCTCTGCATTTAAATCCACCAACGGCCAATGGATCGCAGACTTCCGTGGCTTGCACATGACCGGACGCCGGCGCCGACGGGTGCGCATTCCAACAGGGCATGCGCTCAAGCCCAAAGCCTATGCCAATGAATGCGAACGTCTTTGCCGGCTGCTTGAATATCCGCCAACAGTCGAACAGCGCCTGATCGAAAAAGCCCTTACGCTCAAGGCGATCACTGCCGACCAGGCTGCGAGCCTTGATCAATTTCAAACTGCCGGCGAGCAACCGCGCTTCGTGGATTATTCGGAGCTCACGATTCGCGCGGCAGCCGATGCGCATCCGTCAACGCGGCGCGAGGCGGAACGCCAACGGCGAGACTATGACAAAAGAATGAAGTACCTCGATAAGTTCATGGAGTGGGCCGGCATCACACTGGCTCGTGAGATCACACTCGACGCCGTCCAGCGCTGGGTGACCGAACTGCGACGCAAAGGCTACGCCTGGGATACGCGACGGCACCATCTGGCATACATTCGACGCGCCGCTAAAATTGGAGCGACGCACGGCATGCCTGATCCTCTGGCCGGTTTCCGCCTCGACCACAACGACGATTATAAACCGATCCAAACTTGGCCATTGGATTCCATCCAGGACGCGCTGAAGCATCTTAAGGATGAGCGTTGCCGGGCGATCATTGGTCTTGGGATTGGAATGGGTCTCAGGCCGTCAGAGATCGTCCGCGTGATGTCTGATGATATTAAAAACGGCATATTGACAGTCGGCTCCCGTGAACGAAAAAATAAAGCTTCAATTCGCCGATTGCCGGTTCCTCAAGTCGTGCTCGGTTGGCTGAAGCCGTTAAAAAAATCGGATTGCCCATTGATACGCACGCAGCGCCCTGGCGCAAAAAAAATGAGTGTGCTTTCAGCCATGATATTTTATGCGCCTGGTGGAAAGAGAAATTGGCCGAACCGTTGGACGACGATGGCAAGAGATTGATTGAGCATGCGCCGATCGTACGCATGCGAAAAACATTCGTGGCCATCCTTGATGAAGGCGGTCTATCAGGGCGGTTGATCGATGCGTATATGGGCCATGCTGTGCGTGATTTTGAGCAGGTCACGAGAGGGCACTATTTGCCCAAGACAGCCATTGATCGTTTACGGCCTGTAGCCGCTTTTATGGACGAGTTTCTACACAGTATTTCTACAGGCGTTTTTGAAAGGTCGAAGTAGGGGAGTGCAGGTTGGCCGTAAGTCTTTTGAAATCATGGTGCCGAGGGCCGGAATCGAACCGGCACGAGGCGTAAGCCCCAAGGGATTTTAAGTCCCTCGCGTCTACCAATTCCGCCACCCCGGCAGAGGGTTGCTGGCGAGTCCGGCTGGCGGAGCAGTTTGCGCGGAGGGCGGCGATGCGCCGTTGGCCGGCCGGAGATGAAAATGGAGGTGGCGACCGGATTCGAACCGGTGAATGACGGTTTTGCAGACCGTTCCCTTACCACTTGGGTACGCCACCTCAGAGATTTGAACGCCGTTGTGTTATCAAAGGGTCTGGATTCTATGAACCGTCGAACGGGCTTGTAAAGGAAAAATTCACACCTTTGTGTTGTATGGAAAATTACGATCATACATCGCTTTTACATTGACCGTATGCGGCTGAGTTTCTATGGGTAACATACGATGTGGAGCGGGGCGAAAACGTTTTAATCTGCTGTTTTTGCAATACGCCGCCGCATATAACGCTCAGGTTTGAATATTTCTTGTACAATATCCGGCGAATCGATACAGCCGATGCATTTGGGCGCTGAGGGGGAAAGCAAGCAGTGATGAAAAAAAAGAATGTGACGATCAAGGACATCGCGGAGCAGGCGCGCACATCAGTGGCGACGGTCTCGCGCGTGTTGAGCGAGAAGCCGGGCGTTGTGGAGAAGAAACGGGAATTGATCCAGAGGCTTGTCAGCGAGATGGGCTATGAGCCGAATCGCAATGCGCAAAATCTGGCGGGATGCCGGACCAATTTGCTGGGCTTTATCACTTCGGATCTGAAAAATCCCTGGAAGGTGGATTTGATGCGGCGGATGGAGCAGTTTTGCCGCGAGCGGGGCAAACAGATTCTCGTCGCAAATTCGGCCATGCGTTTGGATTTGGAGCAGGAAAACATCAAGATCATGCAGCAGAACCGGGTGGAAGGTTTGATCATCTTCCCCGTGTCGGAATGGAAGGAACAAGAGGGCGATGATCACTTGTTGACGCTGAAGGCGCGGCGTTATCCTTTTATCCTGATGGGCCGCCTGGAGGACGAAGGTTTTGACATTGTCTGCAACGATGACATCGACGCCGGCCGTTGTTTGGCCAGGCGATTGATCGAATGGGGGCATCGCCGTATTTTGCTTTGCGGCCGTGCGATCCATATGCGCCGTTCTAACCGCAATAAGCGTTTGGGCGTCGAGATGGCGTTAAGAGAGGCGGGGCTGTCGCCAGAGGAGTCGCTGATGACGCTCAATATGGCCGAGGAGAACTGGACTGAAGAATTGCTGCGTTTGCAGCGGCAGGCAGAACGTCCCACGGCGTGCATCGTGGTGAATAGCGAACGGGCGCTTGAAATCTACCATGCGTTGCTTCAGGCGAAGATCCGGATTCCAGAGGATTGTTCGCTCGGTTGTTTTGACGATAATCTTTGGTGCAAGCACTTGGTTCCGCCGTTGACCTTGATGACGGCGGATGATGAGCAATTGGCGCAAGCGGCGTTCGATGCGTTGAGCGAACGCATGGACCATCCGGAGAAACCGCGAATCCGGCGGCTGCTGCCGATGCGCTACGTCGAGCGGGAATCATGCGGTCCGGCTCCTGCGGCGCGATGAGGCGCTGGGCGCTGATCCTGCTGTGGTGCGCGCTGGGCAGCCTTGCTCATTCAGGAGAAATTTACGAACGCGACGGCAAGACGGTGATCCGCATCGTCGTGGACCGCTTGCCGGATCCCACCAACACCGCCACCTTCAACCGCGCCGAGGCCGCCGCCGTCAGCGCGTTTATCGAGCAATTCCCGCAAATCTTCGCCGAACGCTATCGCGATCAATATCGGGCGAATCCCGAGAAATACGGCCGTTTCGACTGGGATCATGTTGAAGTGGAGCCGGTGCGTTTCAGCGGAATCACCGTCGAAGGAGTGGAGACCGATCTGCTGGCCATTGCCGGCGGCATGCCTCCCGACGTGCTCTACGTCAATTTTCGCAAGTCCGACAACTATATCCGCAACGGCTTCCTCTATCCGCTGGATAAATCCGAGGACGGCTATGTCTCCGGCATGAGCGACGCGGCGCTGGCGCAACGGGTGAATCCCAAGATCTGGCCGGTGATTCGCTGCAAAGGTCCGGCTGGCGAGAAGCATGTATGGGCGCTGCCCTATGGCGGCGCGCTGGGCAAGGTGCTGCTGTATCGCAAGGATCTGTTTGATCTCAACGGCGTGCCGTATCCTGACAAGGAATGGACCTGGGATGACATGCTCGCCGCGTGTCGCAAGTTGACCGATCCAGCCAAGGGCACCTATGGTCTGCTGCTGACGCGCGCCAAGGATGAGTCGTGGTGGTGGGTTACGTTTCTCTGGTCGGCGGGCGGCGAGGCGATGGTCTATGACGAGGCGTCCGACCAATGGCGTTGCGCGTTCGATTCGGATGAGGCCGCTGTCGCGCTTGATTTTTACACGCGCCTGAGCACGGAAAAATGGACCGGCGCGGACGGCAAGCTTCATCGCGGCTACAGCACGAAGGACGCGGCGGATTTAGGCTCGAAGTGGGAGCGCGGCGAGATCGGCATGCGCTTCGATTACGTGGACGGCAAGCTGTTCTCGCGGATCAATCCTGAGGTCGTGGGGATGTGCCCCGTGCCGAAAGGTCCAACGGGGATTCGCGGCGCGGAGTTGAACAGCCGGATGATGGGCCTGTTTTCGCGCATCGAGCATCCAGCTGTGCGCGACGCCGCCTGGGAATATATCCGTTTCTTCGAAAGCGAAGAGGCGCTGCAAATCAAAACGCGGATCATGGTCGAGGGCGGCTTGGGCAAGTATTTCAACCCGGAGTTGCTGGAGCGTTTCGGCTACAAGGAATTCAGCCGTCTTTCGCCCAAGGGCTGGGCGGAGAATTTCCGCATCGCCATCGAGACGGGCAAGCCTGAGCCGTATGGCCGCAACAGCAATGTGATTTACGATGTGATGACGCGGCCGATTCATCTGGCTGAACAACTGGCGCTGAACGACGAATTGCCGGAAGATCCGGATGCGCGGCTGGCGGTGATGAAGGGCTTGCTCGAACAATGGAACGCGCGGGCGAATGAGATCATGATCGGCGCTGTCCCGCCGAAGGAACGCTCTAAGCGGCGAGCGGCCGCATTATTCGCGCTGCTGCTGATCGCCGTCGCTTTCGGTTTTGCCTTCCGGCGCGTGATGCGCGCGTTTCAGCCGCCGGAGGCGCCGGGCGTCGCGCAACTCAAGTGGGGCTTCCGCAAGTACGCCTGGGCGTATGTCTTGCTGCTGCCCGCGGCGCTGACGATCCTGGTCTGGCAATACGCGCCGCTGGCGTATGGATCGGGCATGGCTTTCTTCGATTATAAGCTGCTGGGCGATTCCGCCTGGACGGGTTTGGATAACTTTGGCGATGTGCTGTTCGATGGCGAATGGTGGCGGGCGGTGTGGAACGCCGTGCGCTATAGCTTTTTGGTGATGGCGCTGACCTTTCTGCCGCCGATTGCGCTGGCGATTCTGCTGCAGGAGGCGCCGTATGGGCGGCTGATTTTCCGCACGATTTATTATCTTCCGGCGGTGATCACCGGGCTGGTGACTGCGCTGCTGTGGAAGCAATTTTACGAGCCGTCGGAGAGCGGCGCGCTGAACAGCATCGTGCTGCAGATCCCCGCCATTGGTTACCTCATCATCGGCGCGATGCTTTTAGGGATCGCGCTGATGTTCGCGCGACGGCTTTGGCGACATGAACTACGCGGCGCATCGCTCGGTTTCGCTGTGGCGGGCTTGCTGTTGCTCTACACCGCGTTGCGCATCACCGCGCCAATCTTTTTACACAGCGGCGAGACATTGTTCGAGGCGCTGCCGCATTGGCCGGGGCGGCTGTTCGAGTGCATGCCGGAGCCGTTGCGCTGGCTGGGCAATCCAGAGACATCGATGCTGGCTTGCGTGATGCCGATGGTCTGGGCCGGCATGGGGCCGGGTTGCCTGATCTATCTCGCCGCGTTGAAAGGCATTCCGGATGAAATCTACGAGTCCGCCGACATCGACGGCGGCACGTTCATCGACAAAATCATCTTCATCGTCTTTCCGATGCTCAAGGCGCTGATCCTGATCAATTTCATCGGCGCGTTCATCGGCTCGGTCTACGCCGCAACGGGTCACATTCTCGTCATGACCGGCGGCGCGGCGAACACCGAGGTGGCCGGGCTGCATATCTGGTACCAGGCGTTCACGCACCTGCGCTTCGGACCGGCCACGGCGATGGCCTGGCTGCTGGGCTTTATGCTGATCGGCTTCACCATGAATCAACTGCGCATTCTATCGCGCGTGGAATTCAAGACGACGGGGGAGAAGTAAGATGCCGATCCTATCCCCAGTCGGACGCAAATCGTTCAAGGCGCGCGCGCTGATGATCGGCATGTATCTCTTGCTCTGCGCGGGCGCAACCACGATGCTGTATCCCTTTTTGCTGATGATTTCCGGCAGCACGAAGAGCGCGGTAGACGCGGCGGAGAACCGGCTCATCCCGTCGTACCTGTCTGATGATGCGGCGTTGTATCGCAAGCATATCGAGGCGTTTTTCAACGAGTCGTTCGAGCAGATGCAGATGGCGTATGAAACGGACGCTGTTTCGTTTCAACGGCTTGAGCCGCCGGAGAAAATCAACGAGGCATTGATTCAGGAATGGAAGTCCTTTCTGGGGGAGGCGGATTTGCCGGCATGGACTTCAGCAGCGAGCAGCATTCGCGCGCCGGTTTCCGCTGGGACGTTGCCGAAAAATCTACGCGCCTTCAAGCGGGAGTTAATCGCACGTTTCGGCAACCGCATCGAAGATCTGAACCGCGCGCTGCGCACGAATTTCGTCAATTGGAACGCCTTCTGGATTCTGCCGGAAAATTATCTGCAGCGCGTGGAGACGCCGGAGGACGATCCGTTCGCCGTGGCGCATCGTGAGTTCAAGTTAAGCCTGCCTGCCGTCGAACGCTATTACTTCATCGCGGAAGGCTATTACAAGACGGCGTACCTGCAAACGCAATACACGCGCGACATCGGAAATTATAATACGCAGCATGGAACTGCATCTGCCTCGTGGGATGACGTGCATTTGCCACGCCGTGCGCCGGATGTAAGCGCGGCGCCGCTGGAGCGTGAGGATTGGGAGCATTTCACGCGCGACGTGCTGAATGTGCTTTGGCTGCGGTTGGACGCCTCGGCGGCGCCAGCATATCGAGAATATCTGCGTGCGAAATACCAAAACGATATCGCGATATTTAATGAAAAATACGATGTGAATATTTCGGCTTTCGATCAAGCGCCGCTGCCCGCGACAGCGCCGGGCGAAGGACTGGCGCGCGTTGATTGGGAATCGTTTCTGCAGGGATGGCTGGATCCGGACACGCAAATCATGCATTTGGCGCCGCTGGAGGCGATCCGCATCGAGAGCGTTGAATTTCAATTTCAGGATTTTCTGAAAAACAAATATGGCGATGTGCTAGCGGCAAACACCGCATTGCATACCGAGTGGCGTGATTGGCGCGACGCCCTGCCGCCGCAACAGGCATGGCATTATCAGCATTTTCGCAGCGCGACCGGCGCCTTGCGACTTGAATTTTCCACGCGTAACTTCGCGGCGGTGCTTGATTACGTCGCGCTGCATGGGCGCGGCATCCTCAACACAGTAGTCTATTGCCTGCTGGCGATTCTGGCGGCGCTGATCGTCAATCCGCTTGCGGCTTACGCGCTCAGCCGCTACAAGCCGCCGTCGGCGTACAAAATGCTGATGTTCCTCATGCTCACGATGGCCTTTCCGCCGATGGTGACGCAGATTCCGGTGTTCCTGATGCTGCGCGGTTTCGGGCTGCTCAACACGTACTGGGCGCTGATCCTGCCGGGGCTGGCGAACGGCTACGCGATCTTTCTGCTCAAGGGCTTCTTCGATTCGCTGCCGCAGGAACTGTATGAAAGCGCGGCGATCGACGGCGCGGGCGAGTTCCGCGTGTTCTGGCAGATCACGATGAGCCTGAGCCAGCCGATCCTCGCCGTGATCGCGCTCAACGCCTTCACGCAAGCGTACTCGAACTTCATCATGGCGATGCTGATCTGCCAGGACGAAAAAATGTGGACCTTGATGCCGTGGCTGTATCAGCTGCAATCGCGCAGCGGCCCCGGCGTGATTTACGCCTCCCTGATTATCGCTGCGATCCCTACGTTTCTGGTGTTTGCCTTTTGCCAGAACATCATCATGCGCGGCATCGTCGTGCCGGTGGAGAAGTGATGACCAACATAACGCAAAGACGCGAAGGCGCAAAGATGCGCAACGAAATACTTTGCGTATCTTTGCGCCGATGCGATTTTGTGTTGAACGGATCCGTCAATAATGGCGCGCTCATACCAAGTTGCCGATTATGCTTATACCAGCGTATAAACTTGAGATAACCATTGATTTATTGGGGGGCGCGATGAATAAAGTTGCATGCGATGACAATCTGAAATGTTGATAAAATCCAAAACACTCGGACGGAAATCATGGGCAAAAAGAGCAATGCAAAAAAGAGCAGTGCAAAAAAAAGCGCAACGGAGAAACGGCGCAAGCAAACAAAGCGAAGCCAGAACCCGGCTTCCGCTCCAGGGACGATGCGGCGGTCTTCGGAGAAATTCAACCGGGCGGTTCAGAAATTGCTCGATCAGCATGATTTTGGATCCATTGAAGCGACGAATAATTGGCTGCAAAGTTTGATCGAGGGCAAAACCATTGATGACATCGTTAAAATGGCGGGCTTGGAAGACGATCCTTATGAGTTGTCGCAGGATTTGTTTGAACAGGCGATGTCCGCGAAAGACTATGAAGAGAAGATCGAACTGCTGACAGAGGCCATGCTGCTGGATCCGGCCAACATTGACGTGAAAATAGAACTTATCCTTGAAACTTCCTTCACCGAACGGAAAACGATTCGGGAATTGAATCGTCTGGCGCGCGAAGCGGAAAGTCAGTTTGGCGAGGACTTTTTCCAGGAAAACGAAGGGCATTTCTGGGGCGTCCTGGAAACCCGGCCCTACATGCGCGCCCGGGAGGCGCTGGCTTACCGGCTGTATGGTTGTGGAAGGACGCAAGAGGCGATTGATGAATACAAAGGGATGCTGCGGTTGAATCCTAATGACAATCAGGGCGTTCGTGAGTATCTGCTGGCAATTTATCTGGAAGAGGGGATGATTGACGAGGCCCGTCAATTGCTCGATCGCTATAAGGAGACCACGTTCGCGGTGTATAATTACGGCAAGGTTCTGGAGGCCTGGCTGAGCGATGAGCTCAAACAGGCGGAAGAACTGCTGAAATTCGCTATGAGTAAAAATCCGCACTTGCCAAAGTATATTTTTCACATCGAAGAACCCGAAGACTGGCATCCCGCAGGTTATTCTCCCGGCAAACCATCCGAAGCGGTTCATGCCCTGGAAATCCTGGGTTCCGCTATTTTGGAACATCCGGAGTTCATGGGCTGGATGAGCCGTTTTGTTGAATGATCGCGCCATCGGCGAAGTGAAAACTAAAAAAACGCAAAGACGCGAAGGTGCGCAACGAAAAATATTATATGTTTTTGCGCTTGAGACGCTCCCATTTGCTGGCCCATTCTTAGTGAGAATTTTCTCATTTTCAACGGTCCAGTTTTCGAGGAGCAGCTCACTGACAATCCGTCTTGCGATTTTCCGTCGCGATTATGTCATATAATATACAGCACAACACATTTTGATTTCTCCCAGGTTTTGCGATGCCTCAAACTCGTTGGATCAGCCTCTGTCTTTCAATCCTCCTGTATGGATTGTGCGTATTGCAGTCCGATGTGCAAGCGGCGCCGGCCAGCGAAACGGCGATGCTGCTGAAGAATGTGATCCTGTTTATCTCCGACGGCTGCGGCTATAATCACGTCGAGGCTGCTTCGTATTATCGCAGCGGAACGCCGGATAGTTTTTCCTTTCAACAGTTTCCGCTGCAAATCGGGATGAGCACCTACAATATCCACGGCAGTTATGATCCGGAAACGGCCTGTACTTCGATGACCTATGTGCAAAACAATCCGACCGAATCAGGCGCGTCGGGCGCCGCCATCGCTTGCGGCAGGAAGACCTATTCGGGGGCGATCGGCATGATCGGCCACAGCAGCGCTGATGCGGTCCGGGCGCGATCCGTCGTCGAGCACGCCGAATGGCAGGGCATGGCCACTGGTGTCGCGACCTCAGTGCAATTTTCCCACGCCACGGCGGCCAGCTTCGCCGCGCATAATGTGTCGCGCTATAACTACGAGGCCATCGCCCGCGAGATGCTGACGAGCAGCACGCTTGACGTGATCATCGGGTGCGGGCATCCGGGTTTCGATAACGACGGGCAGACGACGGCCAGCGTCGAGTTTAAATATGCCGGCGGCGAGGAGACCTGGTTGGCGCTGCTCGCTGGCGAGCTGGCGGTCAGCGATGCGGATCGGGATCATCAGCCGGACGCCTGGAGTCTCGTTGAGTCGCGGGATGATTTTCAGTCGCTGGCTGCTGGACAGAATCTGCCCAAGCGTCTGCTGGGGATTCCGCAAACGCACCTTACGCTGCAACAACGCCGTAGCGGCGGAAATGTGCAAGTTCCTTATGCCGACGCATTAACGACAAGCGTGCCGACGTTGAGCGAGATCACAATGGCGGCGATCAATGTTCTGGAGCAGGATACGGACGGTTTCTTCCTGATGGTCGAAGGCGGCGCAGTCGATTGGGCCAGCCACTCCAACCAGAGCGGACGCATGATCGAGGAGGAACTGGAGTTCGCCGACGCTGTCTCCTCCGCCGTCGTTTGGGTGGCTGACCATGGCGGCTGGGAGCAAACGTTGATCGTCGTCACCGGCGATCACGAATGCGGCTATCTCACCGGTCCGGCGAACAGTGGAACGGTCGAGGAACAACTGCAAATCGTTGGCGGCGCGCCGGGAGAAGTCCCGCAGATGCAGTGGCGCCTGACAGCGCATACCAACTCGCTGGTTCCGCTTTACGCCAATGGGCCGGAATCCGTGCTTCAGCAGTTGCTCGACATGGCCGACGAAGAAGATCCTATCCGCGGCTCCTACATCGATAACGCTGAATTGGGCGCCGCTCTGATCGACATCATTCCACTCAAACCACCAACCGCCGCAACGATAACGATTTGGTAAAAGCACGGTGTTGATCAACTGATATACAGCAAGTTTGGTTTTCCCAGTGAAATGCGCTCTGCTTTTGCATTCCCGCCTATAAAGTTGTTTCAATTTGACAGATTCCACGTTCTAACATATCCTTAACAAGCTATGTTGAAAGTGGGCCTTACCGGCTTATTTGGGTTTTGGGGAAGATAATGCAGTTGCTGATGTTACAGTCGGGGAATACATCCAATCCTTTCAAGAACGGATGGCAGGGGCGAGAAATTGCATAGCGGCGCGCGGTATTGTCTCACATCCCGCATCATTAACCATCTCTTTTGCCAAAGTGATTCGCTTGGGTTAAAGAATCCTCTTTCTTGCCACTCCCAATATTGGTGTTTTCCTGCAGTGGTATTTCGATTTCATTCATCGCCGGCGATGCTGTTTGCTCTGTCGCCGCGTGATCATCGGACCAGGAGGATGTCTCTGTGATGAAACGATTTTCAATCGTCTTTGCCGTCATCGTTCTAGGCGCAAGCCCGATATGGACGGCCCCTCAAGTGCAACTTACCACCGGCGATGTGATGTTCGATGCTTCGCCTTTTGTCGTTGACGACGCGCTTTCGGTCGTTGCAACCAGCGCGACATTAACCAGCGCCGTGGTGACTCTTTGGGATTTTCCGGACGGACCGCAAGAGTCGCTCAGCGCGTCGGCGTCAGGCGCCATCACAGGGGGTGATATTGTCTGGAGCTCTCCCTCGCTGCAGATTACAGCAACGGCTCCCGTGGCCGATTACCAGGCCGTGCTGCGCTCGGTGGTGTACGTCAACGCGGCCGGGACGCCCACCGCCGGCTTGCGGCGCGTCCAGTTTCGCATCTCCGACGGCAGTGAAGCCGGACAGGGCAATGTGCGCGCCATCGGCATCGACTTCGCCTACGGCGCGGGCGATTCGGTGATTAATGAATTGCACTACGATCCGCTGGACAAGACCACTCCGTGGGAATTCATCGAGATTTACAACGCGGGCGCGGAGGCGATCGATCTTTCTGATTGGTATTTCTCCAACGGCGTTGATTATACCTTTCCATCCGGAGCGATGCTGCTGCCAGGATCTTATGCTGTCGTAGCTCAGGATCCCGACGAGCTGCTGGCGCAATTCGGCGTGTCGTCCTACGGGCCGTTCACGGGCAAACTCTCCAACGACGGCGAGCAGGTGATGCTGCGAGATGCAGCCGGCTTCAAGCGGGACGAGGTGACGTATCAGGGGAATTTCCCCTGGCCCTGCGGATCGCATGGCGGCGGGCAGTCGATGGAGTTGATCCGGCCGGACTTGGATAATGATCTGGCGGGCAACTGGCGTCCCAGCGGCGGATACATTCCATACGACTCGATATCGGAATCCGGCGACGAAGATGTGACAGGCGGCGGCGACGGCGTGGACGGAACGGCTTCGGCCAGTTCGGAATATGGCGCTCCGTGGTATGAACTGGCTGTGAACGCTTTTGACAACGATACTGGGACGCCCTGGACGACGACCGGTGGATTTCCTCAATGGCTGCAGTTTGAATTGGATGAAGCAAAGTCCATTGATGGCTATTCGCTGGAAAGCAGGAGCGCCATGACGGCAAGGGTTCCCAGCGACTTCACGATTGAAGGCTCTAATGACGGTTCGATTTGGACTGTGCTCGACACCGTAACGGGACATAGCGGAACGGCTAAAACGATCTTCAGCATCCCAAGGACCGACGCATACAAATTTTATCGGATCTATATCACGGCCAACAATGGCGATTCGCTGGTGGATCTTGCGGAGATGGAATTTCTGTCTTCAGTCGAGGAAAATGCCACACCCGGCGCACAAAATAGCGTTTATACCACGTCGATTCCACCGCGCCTGCGGCAGGTGGATCATTCGCCGAATGAGCCCGAAGCGAGCGAGCCGATGGTGATCACGGTCAAAGCGACGGATCCCGATGGCGTGGCCAGCGTGACGCTGCATTACCAACCTGTGGATCCGGGCAGTTATATCCGGCTGTCCGATGCGGCGTATGAGACGACTTGGACGGACGTGGCGATGAATGACGCGGGATTGGACGGCGATGAAACCGCGGGCGATGACGTTTTCAGCGTGACGCTGCCCGGTACGATCCAGACGCATCGCCGCCTGGTGCGTTATCGCATCACGGCGGAGGACGGCGTGGGCGATTCGATCACGGCGCCGTTTCCTGATGATCCGACGCCGAATTTCGCCTATTTCGTTTATAACGGCGTGCCGGAATGGAGCGGCGCGATCAATCCCGGCGGCTCAGCGCCGGAGAATGTAGCAGTGACGTTCACTACAGATACATTAACCTCGTTGCCGGTGTATCATTTGATCGCGACGAATGCGGACGTCCTGGCCTGCCAGTACACTGGTCCTTACGCTGATGGGCTTTATCGCTATGAGGGCACGCTGGTTTATGATGGCGACGTTTACGACCACGTCCGCTTCAGGATCAAAGGCGCCGCATCCACGCGTGTATGGGGCAAGAACAAATGGAAATTTAATTTCCCGCGCACCAATCGATTCAAAGCGCGGGATAATTACGGTCATCGCTACAACACCCTATGGGATAAACTCGTTGTCTCCACGGGAACCTGTCCCTGGTGGAAGTATCCGCATCCCGACGGATTCTGGGATCAAGGCACGGGCGGCATGTACTGGAATGAAGCGCTTGGAATGCGTTTCTTTCAATTGGCCGGCGTGCCGGCGTCCAACACGCATTATTTTCATTTCCGGGTGATCGATGACGCTGTTGAAGCCGATCCTATTGATCAGTACGAAGGCGATTTCTGGGGCATGTATCTCGCCATCGAGCAACCGGACGGCCGGTTTCTCGATGAACGCGAATTGCCTGATGGCAATGTTTATAAAAACGACGGCGCAGATTCGCACTATACCAATCAAGGCCCGGCACAGGTCACTGACATGTCGGATTACAATGCGTTTGTCAGCAGTTCGACCGGCTACAACAAGACTGGTCCGATTCAACCCCTGAGCTGGTGGCAGAACAATATCAATCTCGATGAATATTATCGTCAGAATGCCGTGTCGATGCTGATCAATAATTCCGACCGGCGGGCGGAGCCAGCGTTCAACTACTTGTATTACCATCACCCGGAGACCGGTCTGTGGTGGATGATCCCGTGGGATTTGGATTTATCTTTCGAATACGGAGGGCACTATGCCTTTCCGCCTGCGGATCAAGAGCACTGGTACTATATCATTGATACCACCGCCGGTTATGCCGGCGAACGAATCAAATACGCCAATGTCGCGCGCGAATTGGGGGATTTGCTCTTTAACTCTGACGAGGGCGCCCGCCTGATCGACGAATATTTTGCGTTCATCTATCAATCCGGCGGCCAGTCGTTCGCGGACGCCGACCGGGCGCAATGGGAATTCCATCCGCGAGTCGCCGCCGCCAGCGGCGGGAAATATCTGGACGCTTATTTTGCGAGAAACGAGTACCTGACATCGCAGGACTGGGACGGACTCAAAGCCTACTATAAGCAGTACATCACATCCGCAGGCTTCGGTTCGGTTTATGGCGGCGGCAAATTAGCCGCCGACGCGGCGGACGCCGATATTCCCAGCACGCCGGCGATCACCTACACCGGCGGCGCCGGATATCCATTGAATGACTTGTCGTTTGAATGCTCTGCCTTCGCCGATCCGCAAGGCGCGGGAACCTTCGCCGCGATGAAATGGCGCATCGGCGAAATCAGCGTGCCCGGTTCGCCGTCATTCGAGCCGGATGAGCCGCAGAAGTATGAGGTTCAGGCGATCTGGGAGAGCGAGGAAATCACGACCTTCGACAATTCAATCCTCATCCCGGCGGACGGCCTGGAGGTCGCTCATATTTATCGTGTGCGCGTGAAGATGAAGGATGCCACCGGCCGCTACAGCCATTGGTCGGAGCCGGTTGAGTTCACCGCGGGCGATCCGGACACCCAGGCGCAGTTGGCGCTCAGCCTGCGCGTAAGCGAGGTGATGTACAATCCGCCGGGCGACGATGATTACGAGTTCATCGAGCTTTACAACAGCAGCGAGTCGACTGCCGTGGAGTTCAACGGCGAGATTTTCACCGGCGGCATCGACTTTACCATGCCGGCCGGGACGCTGATTCCGCCTGGCGGCTATCTTCTCGTCTCGCGCGACAGCACGACGGACTTCGCGAATTTCCGCGCTCATTACGGGCTGGACACAAGCGTTCCCATCGTGGGGCCGTATAGCGGAAAACTCAGCAATGACGGCGAGCGGGTGGAGCTCAGCCGCAACTCGGGCGGCGCCAAGCTGTTCGCATTCGAGTATAACGACTCGCGCGGCTGGCCGCTGCCCGCCGATGGCTCGGGGCATTCGATGGTTCCGGTCAACATCGCCACACAGCCGGAAAACTCGCTGGACTACTGCGGCAACTGGCGCTCCAGCACGTACATCGACGGTTCGCCTGGCGAGGCGGATCCCACACCGCCCCAGACAGTCGTGCTGAATGAGGTTGTGGCTCATACAGATGTCAACGCTCCGCCGTATGACTCGAACGACTCCATTGAACTGCTTAACACGACGGACACAGTAGTGAACTTCACGGACTGGTATTTGACGGATGATCCTTCAGTTTTGGACAAATGGGCGATAGACAATTCGCAAGGATCGATCCTCGCCGGACAATATCTTGTGCTCGACGAGATGAACGATTTCCACAATCCCATCACGGAAGGCTTCGGTTTGAGCAAATCCGGCGAGCAACTGCTGCTTTCGTATCTGCCAGGCACGTCCGAGGATCGCGTCGTGGATTGGGTGCGCTTCAAGGGTCAGGAAAACGGCCTGTCGCTCTCGCGTTATCCCGACGGCGACGGTTATTGGCGCAATACGGCGATCACGACCGGCACGGCGAACTCCGCGCCGCTGGAGGACGTGGTGATCAGCGAGATCATGTATAATGCGGACGGCGAGGACGATGGCATGGAGTTTATCGAACTCTATAATCTTTCATCCGCGCCGATTGAATTGTTCGAACTGATCGACGCGGTGAACGAACCGTGGCAGATCAACGGTTTTGACACGGATTATACGCTTCCTGCCGGCATCACGATCGCCGCGGGCGAACGGATTGTGCTGGTGAATTTCGATCCGTCGTCCGTTCCGGACCTTGCGGCGTTCGAGGCGCAGTACGGCGCTGTGACGGCGCGGATGTTCGGATCGCTGCCGGACAACCTGTCGAATTCCGTCCAGCGCGTGGCGCTGGAACGGCCGCAGCCTGCCGATCCGCCGGAGATTGATCCATCCTGGGTGATCGTGGACGAGGTGATCTACTTCGATCAAGCGCCCTGGACGCCGGACGCGGACGGAACCGGTTTGTCGCTGAACCGCGTAGAAGATAATGGCGCGGGACGCAACCCACAGAACTGGATCGCATTGACGCCGACGCCGGGCGAAGATCTGCCGTCGGTCAATGTCGCGCTCTCCTCCCTGGACGTGACGCCAGGCGGCACGATATATTCCGGGACAGTGGAGATCCGGGCGACGTTCGCAGAAGCCGTTTCCGGATTTGACGCCAGCGATTGGATCACGACCGGCAACCTGGCCGTGCAACCCTTCAGTTTCTATGACGCGGGCGATGGAATGAACTATCGCATCAACGTCGCGCATACCGGTTACGGCGTCATGCAGATCGGTATTCCAGCCGGCGCTGCGGTTTCGACTGACGGCAGCGCGAGAAGCAACGCGGCGTCGAATGTGTTCTCATACACCTACGTCGCCATGCCTATCGAAGACTCGACAAAGGTGTCCAACTGGTATTTATATTGATTCGTTGACTGACGACAGACTCAGAAAATCATCAAGCTATTTTGCTATAAATCAATCGGGGCGGGCCATTAAATGCCCGCCCCGTTATCTCCGCCCAAACTGCATTTGACAAACAACCTGCCAAACCAATACTTTGAATCAGCGACGTAAACTGACATTGATCGTTAGGATAGATAAACAGATCGTGTAAGTATATCAGCATGATCGGAGACCGCCATGAAACGAGTATGGTGGATCATCTTGATTATCATTATTATTGTCGTTGTGTGTTGGATTGTCCTGCAATGGACCTCTCAGGCTTCTCCCTTGGCGACGCTGCCGATCTCAACAACCGTAAATTCTGAACAGCCGTCAGTGGCGGAATCGTCGCAATCGCAGACCGAACAAGAGGCGATCAACCAATTTCTGGGATTGCATCAAACAGAACATCAAGCCGCGACGCAGCAACGCTCGATAGAAAAATTCGTTGTGCAAAAAAATATCGTGGATGAGCGTGCTGCGATTCAGCGCCTGGTTGATCGCTACTACAACGCTCTTCGCGCGAAAGATTTTCAATTGGCTGCGTCATTATACGATCCGCAGGAAGTCGGCGAGATCAACATGGCAAAACTTCTCGAAACTGCGTGCAGTGTGTTGGGAATTCCTCCTGTCGTCCGCCTGGCAGGCGTGCAAATCGAAGGCGACAGGGCCAAGGGCGAGACGTTCATTGACCGTGAAGGTCATGGCCCGGTGTATTACAAAGGGATTGACAGCCACGGCAACGATCTGGGCACATGGGCGCGAACGCTCCATTTCGTCAAGCGTGACGACGAGTGGAAAATTTCCCTGGGTGGAGCACAATCCGTCGAAGGTCTTCAGCTGGGAAAAACCCATGATCTGTTGGACGAATTGGAAAAGAAAAAGTAAAACCCTCTATGGCATAACGCGGATATGCTAGGCCGGATAATGAAAAGAAAATACATTATTATTTCTGGCGCGATCTTATGCGGATGGGCGCTCGTCGCAATTTTCATGTATCGAGCCGTGCAGCCCAGGATTATCGCTCGAGCAACGGCCCCTGATGGAACTGAAATGTGTGTCGTTCAGGAGTTCAACTGGTCGGCTGAACCTTTCACGACCCGATTCTTGTATCGTCATCCCGGCGGTTCCTGGGGGGCGTTCTATTTTGATCATCAAGATATTTACTGGGGGATCGGCAAGATAAAGTTGAATTCGGCCACTTCCACTGCAATCGTTCTTCGCTCGGGCAAGAAAGTCATAGAATTCAATTGGAAGAATGATGTTTATGTGGCATATTGGCCGCATCTCACGCGCACAATGCAAGGCGCACAATGGCTGATGGCCTCTGATTGGGAACCCGGATTGTCGCTAGAGGATATCGCAAGCGACGGTCCAGCCAAGCATATTTCTGATAAATAGTCTGGCGAGGGATTGATCAGCACAAATGACGCATAAGGAGCAGTGTTGTGCGAAAGACAGGCATCGCTATTCTGATTTTTGTGATCATTTATTTCGGCGTGCTGCCGATGTTTTGGCCGAAGCCGGCTGTGGAGGTCGTGTGTCCGAGTCAGTTCAACATCGGCGAGGATCTGGAAGTCACTGTGAGTATGTCGGCATGGCATCCGATGTTTCACATCAACCAAATCCGCTTTTATCCCGACCTCTACAAGTCCAGCGCGCTGAGCGCCTCCGATCCACTGTATGCCATGCTGCCGTATAGCGCGCCGCCGAAGCGCTACGGCCACGGCGACATGCTCAAGCGCTTCACCTGGCCGGTGACGCGTGTAAAGACGGTCACGGTTCCCCTGAGCGGCAAGGATGTTGCCGGCAAAATTCAACCGGGCGAAATCACCGGCAAGTTCGATGTCAACTTCACCTACGCCAACTACGTGATGCGGCTCATCTCGACGCGAGAAAGCTCCGTAAGCATTCCGTTCACGATCAAGGTGCATCCGGCCAAGTGACGGTAGCCGTATTGATCGTTATTGTATTTCAAATTAACTGTGTTTCTTGAGCTGAATCACCACTTCACAATGATATGTCTGCGGGAAGAGATCGACGGGTTTGATGCGCGTGGGCGTGTAGCCGGAGGCGGCGAGGACTTCGATGTCGCGGCCGAGGGTCGCTGGATTGCAGGAGACGTAAACCATCAGCGGGGCGCCGATGTTGATCAGGCCCTCCAGCGCTTTTTTATGCATGCCGCTGCGCGGAGGATCGACGATGACGCGGTTGAGGCCGCGGGCGCCGGCATGCCGACTCACGAGTGGAAGCACCTGCCGCACCATCCCGGCGAAAAACATGCAATTCTTTAGCCCGTTGTCGCGGGCGTTATGCCGGGCGTTCCAGATCGCGTCGCGCACGGATTCGATGCCGTAGACGCGCTCGCATTCGCCGGCGCAGTAAATGCCGATGCTGCCCGTGCCGCAATAGGCGTCGAGTACGCGGCTTTTCGCGTCGAGTTCGGCGAACTCCTTCACAGTGTCGTAAAGCAGCGTGGCGGCGCGCGAGTTGACCTGGAAGAAGGAAAACGGCGAGACGCGAAAGGTCTTGCCGCCCAGGCGCTCGGAGAGATTCATCTCGCCCCAGGTGCGCCGCACTTCATCGGCGACGGAGATATCGGCCACGCGGTCGCTCAAACCCCACATGACGCCCTTGAGCTTCGGGCAGGCGGCGTGGAGCTCTTCCACCAGCGCGTCGAAGTCGATCTCGCCGTCCGAGCGGGTGATGAAAACGAGGATGAACTTGTCTTCGTGGACGCTGTGGCGCATGAGCAGCTGCCGCCAGAAGCCGGTGTTGCGCTTCGGATCGTTCGCCGCGAGTCCGCTGCGATTAGCGAATTCGCGCATTACGCGCAAGGCGTCGTCCATCTCCGGCGGATGCAGCAAGCAGCGTTCGATGTCGAGCACGTTGCGCCAGTCCTGCTTTTCATGAAAACCCAGCGTGGTCGCGTCGCCGTGCATGCGCGGGTGTGAGCCGAAGGAGAAGTCCATCTTGTTGCGATAGTGGAACTCGACCGGCGAGGCGATGATCGGCTCGACTTCGGGCAGATCGCGCAAGCCGCTGATGCGCCGGATCGTGTCGGCGGTTTGCTGCTGTTTGTGCTTCGCTTGCACGGCATAGGGGAGATGCAGGTAGTTGCAGCCGCCGCAGTGGTCGAAGTACGGGCATGGCGGTTTCAGGCGGTCGGGCGACGGCGTGATGATTTTCTCGATCGCGGCTTCGGCGTGGCTCTTCTTGCGCTTGAGGATGCGCACGTCGAGCACGTCGCCCGGCGCGGCGTCATTGACGAAGACGACGAAACCGCCGCGTTCGCTTGAATCGCTTTCCAGCCGCGCCACGCCCTGTCCGCCGAACGCCAGGTCATGCACCTTCACACGGATGACCTGCCCCTTCTGCAACTTCTGCGGATCGGGCTGGTTATCCTTAAACGCGTTCGCTATCTGGTCGATTGGTATTTTCTGCATAGTTTTTTTTTGACGGGATTAACAAGATCGACGGGACCCGGATTCAACTTCCAAGTGCCCCCCCCCACGGGGTGGTTGACAAAGCAGTGAGTTGAGGCATCCTCGCTCCTGCGATAATCAATC
>JAFGJS010000144.1 GCA_016928995.1 Candidatus Sumerlaeota bacterium
CGCAGGTTGTGCCTTCATCGCCCCGGAAAGTGACGACCGGCAGCAGCCCCTGGCCATCGATCACCGTGCTGGTCACCACATCCTGATCCAACGGATCCGTGGAGCGCAGAATGATGTCCTTGCCGTTGAACTCGATGTTTTCATAATAAACGCCCGGCTCGACGATGATCTCGTCGCCGTCCGCCGCCGCGTCGATGGCCGATTGGATCGTGGTGTAATCACCACTCGCGCCGACGACTAGCGTCGAGGCGAAAGCGCGGATTCCCGGTATCGCAATAAGAAGGGCTAAAGATGTTGTGAGCAAAAATCTCATTGGCTGTGCTTTGCTGATTGCCATCCATTCGACAGAGTTTTGTTTCGCCCCGTTGGGGCTCATCATTTTTTTACGATCTTCCGGGAGTTTACTTCGGTCGCTCCCGGCTACGATCCGGAGAACGCTCTATCGTAGGGTGGGCCTTGGCCCACCATTTTGGCCGGATTCGAATCAAGACAAGCTGGTGGGCCAAGGCCCACCCTACAACCGGCCCGTAGTTTGATGGATTGGATTTAGCATGAGGGGCTGTTCGCTGCAATAGGTTATAGACATTTTTCGAATGCTTTGGCGCATTGGTCAGCGGGCACAGCCGAGGGCGGCTGTGCCACATTTTTATGCAAGCGCCATTGCTCTCGTGAGATGCTATATTAGTTCTCCGCGCCGATGGGTTCGATTTCGGCGGGCTCGATGGCTTCGGGTGTGACGGTCAGCGTGACGGTGACGGCTTCGGGTTTGGCTTCGCTGAGTTTGACTGCGGCGCGGATCGGCTCCGGTGTTTCATCGGCCCAGATGGCTTCCACAGCCACCTGACCGGTGAAATCCATCGTTTCATCCAGCGGCGTGCGGGGCTTGAACTTGATGTATTCGCGTTTGATTTGGTTGAGCAGTCGCACGGGACCGGTGGCCAGCGCCTGGCCTTCTTCGGGCAGCGCGCTGATTTTCACTTTTTGCGAGAGCGTGCTGATGCGGATTTGAACGTTCGCGATGCGCCGTTCGCCCATTTTTTCCGCGATGGGCGCGTTGTATGACACGGCGATGCTCGCCGCGGGATCAATGTCGCGTTTATCCGGATCGAAAAGACTCAGTCCTGGAGGAATGCTGACGTTGACTTTCCCTTTGAGTTCGCTGCTTGCGTTTGTCACCGAGATTGAATCGGTTTTCAGCGCAATTTGCCCCGTGACTGGATCGGTCCATTGCTTAAGCGCGCTGGCGCTGCCCGTAAGCCAGATTTCCGCCGGATCAAGCGCGATGCCGCCGGCGATTTCATAGTCGGGCGCGGGTTGGCCTTGAGCTTCCGGTTGAATCACCCCGCGCGCCAATCGCCAACGCGACAGCAGGCGCACCTCGCGTGGATTTTCGATCTCGCGGACGATCACCACGTCCGGAACGCCCTTGCGTTGGATCATGCTGGGATAGACGGGATAGACGGATTCGCGGAATTCATCGACGCCGGCTTTGCGCTTGAGTCCATCCAACTCGACGCGCAACGAGAAGTTCGCTTTGTCGATCCAGCGAGCGTATGTTTTGGGATAATGCACGGCCACTCGCGCTTCCAGCGTTTCAGCCGATATTTCGATTTCCGGCATGGCTTCTTCAAAGACGATCGGTATGCGCAGATAGGAGGTCTCCACGTCGCCTTGCTTGGCGATGTACCAGATAATGAAGGCGATCGCCAGCGAGGCGATGATCATCAACGCGGAATCCGTGGCGTAGCGTTCGGACGTTTTCATTATTCCAGTTCCTCCGACGTCACCGCCTGGTTCAGCGTGTTGCGCAGTTCATCCGGTGAGAGTCCGCGTTCCAACTGGCCGCGCGTGGCGATGGAGATGATGCCGGTCTCCTCGCTCACTATGATCACGATCGCGTCGGTCTCCTCGCTCAGGCCGACGGCGGCGCGATGCCGCGTGCCGAGGTCGCGCCCGAGGGTTGTCGTTTCGCTGAGCGGCAAAATCGCTCCGGCGGCCACGATCCGGTCGTTGCGGATCACTGCCGCGCCGTCGTGCAGCGGCGTGCGATTGGTGAAGATCGTGCGCAGCACGGCGTCGCTCACGGTGCAGTCGAGCAGCGTGCCGGTGTCGGCGTAAACTTTCAGCGAATCGCGGCGCTCCACGGCGATCAAAGCGCCGACCTTGCGTTTGGCCATCAGCGCGGCCGCGCTGACGATCTCGTCCACATATTCAATGTTGGACGAGAAAATCGCGCGAAACAGCCGCACTTGCCCCAGTTCGATCAACGCGGATTTGAAGTCTTGCTGGAAGATCACCACGAAGACCAAGACGATGATGATCCAGAAGCGTTCGAAGATCAATGAAAGGGCGGAAAGGTTCATCAGGCTGGCAAGGAAATAGATCATGAACGAACCGAAGATCATGGCGACGAGGCCGCGCAAGGCCATCGGCGAGCGTGTGCGGCGAAGCAGATTCATCAAGGTGTAAAACAACGCCGCGACCAGCGCGATGTCGACTAAATCCGCCAGATGAATGCCGCGCAACGTCACCCAAAAATCACGAATCACGCCATTCGCCTTTCTTGCGGCCCATCGCCGCATGATTGCCGATAACTTGCACGCTTGCCACTATTCCTATTCTGTGCTGGAAATCAGCAGCGCCGCCATGTCCAACGCGCGCCGGGCGGCTGCCACGTCGTGCACCCGGAAAATCGACGCGCCGCGCAGCAACGCCGCAACGTTCGCCGCGAGGGTGGCTTCCAGCCGTTGATCGACTTCCAGCCCCAGCGCCATGCCGATGAACGATTTACGCGACGCTCCGATCAGCAGGGGATAGCCGGATTCCGCAAAGACATCCGCCCGCCGGATCAGCTCCAGATTGTGCTCCAGCGTTTTGCCGAAGCCGATGCCTGGATCGATGGCGATGCGATCTTGCGCCACTCCCGCGTCCATCGCGACCTTAGCGCGCTGCAGCAGGAAATCCAGGATTTCGCCGACCACGTCGTCATAACGCGGTTCGCGCTGCATCGTGCCGGGTTCGCCCAGCATGTGCATGATCACGCAGCCTGCCCCGGTCTCCGCTAGCAGTTCAGGCATCTTCGGATCGCGAAGGCCGTTCACATCATTGACGATGCACGCTCCGGCGCGCAAGGCTTCCCTCGCTACCTCCGCTTTGCGCGTGTCGATGGAAATCGGCGCATCGGGGCGCGCGGCGCGCAGCCGTTCGATCACCGGAATCGTGCGCCGCAGTTCCTCCTCCGTGGAGACTCCGGCCGCGCCGGGCCGCGTCGATTCGCCGCCAATGTCAATGATATCCGCCCCTTCTTCCAGCAAGCGCAACGCTGCGTCAACGGCTTCCTGCGCGCCGTTCAAACGGCCGCCGTCGCTGAATGAATCGGGCGTGACGTTTAGAATGCCCATCACCACCGGACGCATTTCCGGTCTGCGCCGTTCCTTGCCGGGACATTCAAACTGATGCGTTCCGCATTGCCAGATCATCGCGCCGTCGCGGCATCCTCAGGGTATTGATTCGTATTTCGATCGCGCCGCATCGATGGAAATTGCAATCGGAATGAATTGCGTGATGCGCGCGGATTCCAGCGCGTCACGGATCACGTCATTCACCTGCGCCAGCACGAGTTTTCCATAATGCTTGGCAAGCAGGTTTTGCAGCTGCAGCATCGTGCCGATCAGCATGCTGACGATGCCGGTCAATCTGGAGCAATCGATGATCAGGAGCTGCGGACGCAAGGCGCCGAGTTGCTGCAATTCGGCTTGCAAACTGTGGGAGGTTTGGACGTCCAGCCCCCCATTCGGCAGAATGATCAGCGTATCGAACTCCCACTTTGCCTGCAGCGTGATGAATTCGCAACGCTCCAGCATTTCCTTACGCAGCGCCATTAAAACGTCCAGCGCGGCCTTGTCCTTCGCGCTCGATTCTTTCAGCCGCACGATCGCCCAGCTCAGATTTTCCAGGTGATCCCACGGCGTCTGCGGCCGGTCATTGGGCCGCCGGTTGAAATCGAAATTCAAGGACTCCTGTTTCATCTCAGTCGCTCCGGCGGTTCAATGGCGTCAGCCCAACCGCTCGATTGATTCATCAGATGCCGGTTTTATCCGGGAAAAAAAATAATCGTCATTCTCGCGTGCAGCCTGCTCGTTCCCGTGCCGGATCTTTGCCGTCTTTTTTTCAGACGTTTGCGATTTCCGTTTAACGTATCTGGTTAAACCTAACTATTCCAGCAAAAAATCCCATCCCGGATGAAAATTAAAAGATATATCGATTGAAAACACGTTGACCTATCGGCCCGATTGAGACTAAAAGTTATTTAACGACGAACAAGTGTCTGGGCAAAATGAACATTGACGATTCACATGATAGCGCCAATGCCTCCATGCTGCTGATCGTCGACGGCAAACCTGAAGAATCGGGACTGGCCAGTCAGATCATCAGCAAAGGCAATGCCTGCAAAGCCTACTCCGATGTCGCGCAGGGCATTGAGTGGGCGCAGCTGGAAAAACCGGATGTCATCATCATTGACGAAAGATGCGCGCGAATGTCCGCATTGGAAGCCGGACGTCTGCTGAAAGCCAAGGTTCCGTATATTCCGCTGGTGCTTTACACGGAAGATCCCGAGTCGGATGCGACGCGCGAGTGTCTGGAGATGGGCGGCTATGAGATCGTCATCCTCAAACAGCATTCGATTTCTCTGGCGCTGGGGCAGATTGCCGCCCTGCTGCGCACTTCCAGCCAGATCAAGCAGTTGATGGAAAACAACCGTCGCCTGAACCGTTTATCCGTGCAGGATCCGCTGACGGGCTTGTTCAATCACCGGCACCTGCTGGATTGGCTGGATATTGAATTCAAGCGTTCGGACCGCAACGCGGAGCCGCTTTCCTGCATTATGATCGACATCGATCATTTTAAAATGATCAACGATTCCTACGGCCACAAGTATGGCGATTTTGTGCTGAAGACATTTTCGCAGATCATTCAGTTCAACATCCGCAAGGTGGACATTGTCGGGCGTTATGGCGGCGAGGAGTTTCTGGCGATTCTTCCCGCCACGGACCTGCACGGAGCGATCAATCTGGCGGAAAAGCTGCGCCGCATCATCGAGAATCATTCCTTTCGCGAGGGCATGTTCGAGACAAACCTGACAGCGAGTTTCGGCGTGGCTTCAACGAGCGACGAGCGGGTGGCCAGCGCCGATCAACTGCTGGCGATGAGCGACAAGGCGCTCTACATCAGCAAGGAATCCGGCCGCAACCGCGTCAGTTCCGTGACCGACGTCGATTCCGTTCCGGTCAGCGAGAACCGGAAAAAGACGATGATGATCGATCCGAAACGGAGAATCATCCATTGTCTGACGCAGTATCTGGACCGCTCGCAATCGATCGACTCAACTTTGCGAGCCGATGGATTTCAGGTTTTGCAATCGTCGTCGGCGGAAACCTACATTGAGAACATCCGGCAAATCACATCGGATATTCTGCTGATCGACGCCAATCGTCAGGAAGAAGATTGGGCTATGCTGGAGAAAGTCATCCCGCAGTATTTGAAGCAGAACAACGCCACGCTGATACTGATGCATGAAGATCATGAGGCGCCCAAGCCTCTCGGTATTCTGCAGCGCACGCCGCGCTCGTTAGTCCACATCGTCCCGCTCAGCCGGACGGCGAAAGAGATCAAGACGCTGGTGAAGTTCAAGAATCTTGAGGCTGATCTGCGCGAAAGCAACATGCGGCTGAAGGCGATGCAGCGGAAGTTGATTCGAAGCGAACGGATGAAGTCGCTCGGAGAAATGTCCAATGGCGTGGCGCACGAGCTGAACAACGTGCTGAGCATCATTCTCGGGCGCGCGCAAGTGCTGAGCAAGGGCACGTCCGACGCGAAATTGCGCGAAGGGCTGGATCTCATCGCGCAATCCGCGCTTGACGGCTCCAAAACCTTGCGCCGGATTTCCGAGTATTTCCGCATTGAAAGCCCCGGGCAGTTGGAAACGTTGCATCTCAGCCAGATTCTATCTTCCTGCCTTGAATTCTCGAAGGTGCGCTGGCGTGACGAGGCGCATCTCAAAGGCATCAATTACGACATTGTCTTCGAGGTTCCGACTGAAATGGAGGCATGGGGAAGCGAGCCGGAGCTTTGCGAGGTTTTTACGAACATCATCTTCAATGCGCTGGACGCCATGCAGGACGGCGGCGTGCTGAGCATCATCGCCCGGACGATCGGCGAAGAGCATCGCGTCACGATTCGCGACACGGGCAGCGGCATGTCCGAGGAAGTCAAGAGCCGCATTTATGATCCTTTCTTCACCACGAAAGACGAGAAGGGGAGCGGCCTGGGAATGAATGTCGTGCAGAACATCGTCTCGCGCCATCGCGGCCGCATCGAAGTCGAAAGTGAGGAAGGGCTTGGCTCCGAATTTCACATTTACCTGCCGAAATATACTGGCCAGGTTATGGAACTCCCCAGCATCATCAGCGCTGCTCCGCCTGAGCCGGTTGAGCGAAGGAGATTCGAACCCCCGAAACGGACGACCGCTGAACCGGCGGCCGCTGAAATGGCGGTTGTTGAACCGGCGACTGCGGCGAAGCCTGACAAGGGCGAATCGTTGCACGTCCTGATCGTCGATGACGAAGAGGCGATCTTGCAGGTCTTTTATGACATCCTGGCCGATTCGAATTATGACGTCGATACGGCCAACAGCGGCGCCGATGCGCTGAAACTGCTGGATGAAAACACCTATCAGGTGATCATCACCGACCTGGGCATGCCTGAAGTTTCAGGTTGGGACGTGGCGCGGCACGCCAAGGAGACGCATCCGCGATGCAAGGTGGTGCTTGCCTCGGGTTGGGGCGACAACTACAAGAAATCCTCGTTGCAAAACAAAGGGATCGACCATATTCTGCCCAAGCCTGTCGGCATTCAGGCGCTGCTGTCCATGATGGATACGATCGAGAAGCAACTTGCCGATGATCAGGGCGAATAGCAGCCGGAGCAGGGATGAGGATGGCGCCGTCACGGCTGATGCATCCCGCGCTGAAGGAAATCCGGTCATCTTTCAATCGCGAACAACCGATATAGTGATCAGAACAGGCATGCTCCGCTTACGAATGGATGCGAGGTTTTACGCTGGAATCATGATACGGCGAACTGCGGCATTTTTGATGCTTATGGCCATGTTGACGCCGGCGATAGGCGAGCCGGATGCGGCGACGAGCGTCACGCTGGAAACGATCTCCACGCAGGCGCCGTCGGAAACGTTGATTCTTGACCTGGGGACGACGGAGCCGTTTGCCATCGATACTATCAGCGCGATCCTGCATGATCCTCCGCTGATTACGCCAACATCGCCTGTTTTAACGGTCACGTCCGGCACGGCCACGTCGGACTCGCTCAGCATGCCGGGCGACGGCGAAACCAGCGGATCGCATCAGCGTTTTATCTCGCTGTTGCCTCCGCCATTTCCGCCGCCGATGAATGATGATCTACTCACCTCCTTCAGCGCGATCATCGACGGCAAGGTGCTAATCAACCAGGCCACTGAAGAGGAACTGCAAAAGGTTTTGTTCATCGACGCGGAACGCGCCCGGGCCATCGTGCAGTATCGAGCGGTGATCGGCGAATTCCGCAAAGCCGAGGATCTGGAGAAAGTCTTCGGCATCGACGAACAGCTCAGCAGTGTGCTCGTGCCGAAGATACTTTTTGAACCTCCGCCGCGATAATAGCATCATCCTCATTCATATTCTTTATGCCCCGCCGCTCAGAATTCGATTGATTCACAACGCGCGATAGCCTAATCTGCGCCATGTGCCGGCTTGCCAGGTGAGCCGCGCTCACTCTCTCCGAACGGCGTCTTATTGTGCCCGAAACGAATTTCGTTCATCTGCGCGCGCACAGTCATTACAGCATCGGCAAAGCTTTGCCGTCGCAGGAGGAGCTTGTCCAGCGCGCCGTGGAATTGCAGCTGCCGGCCCTGGCCTTGACGGATGAGAATTCGCTGGCCGGCGCGATGCAGTTCACCCGCCTTTGTCTGGATCAGGGGATTCAGCCGATCCTTGGCGCAGACCTGAGCGTGCTTCCTTTTCGCGGCGGCGAGGATGACGGCCGCACGTATAAAATGACCTTGCTGGTCGAGTCGGAATTGGGCTTCCGCAACCTGACGCGACTGGTCTCCCGCGCGACGCATTCACCGACGGTTCAGCAACCGCTGGGCGTGCCGTTCGATGTCCTGCGCGAGAATTCATCCGGGTTGATCTGCCTGATCGGCGGCGAAGGCAGCGAGTTCTTCAAACTTCTGCGCGAAAAAGAAGTGGACGTGACGGTGCAATACCTCAATGTCCTGGCGGAGATTTTTCCGCAGGAGAGTCTTTTCTTCGAACTGCAGTATCACCTGGATCATGATGTCCGCATCTTGAACGAATGCGCGGTGGAACTGGCCGAGTTCCTCGAGATTCCGCTCGCGGCCACGCAAGACATCCGCTATCTGGACCGTCAGGACGAGCTGGCGCGGATGTTCCTGCAACGCACGGCGCCGCCGCCGATCCTCAGCGAGCATCGCTGGCAGGATCGCACCAGCTATCACTTCGCCTCGCCGGAAGAGCTGCGCGCGCATTTTTCCAGCCGTCCGCAGGCTATCGATTCCACGCGCCGCATCGCCAAGCGCTGTCAGTTCACGCTCAGCCAGCGCAAGAAGGCCGGACCGACGCCGGACTTTGAGCGTGGCGCGGACAGCGATTCGTTTCTCTGGAACGTCGCCTTTGAAAGGGCGATGGAGCGCTTCACGGAACTCGATGATTCGATCAAGGGGCGCTTGAATGAGGAATTCGAGGTGATCAAGCGCGCCGGCCTGTCGAGTTATATCCTGCTGCTGCGGGAGATCGCCCAGTACCTCGATGATGCTCACATCTCGCGCGGCGTCGGCCAGGGCCATCTGGTCACCAGCCTGATCGCATACGTGCTGGGACTCACGCAGATCAACCCGTTAGAGCACAGCTTGCGCTTCAGCCGCGATTACCTGCTGGATGATAATTCACCGATCCTGGCGATTGAGGTTTCCGCGTTGAACGTGGAGGCTCTGCTGCGTCATATCCGGGAGGAATACGGCGACAAGCACGTCTGTTTCGCCGGCGAATATCAGCCGTGGGATCGCAAGACCTTGATCCAAAAAATCTGCCGTTGGGCCGGCGCCAGTCAGCGCCGCACAGACGCGCTTTCGGAACATGCCGGACGGATTCCCAAAAAGGATCTCGAAGCGGAGTGGAAGGATTTATTCAAGGACGGCGGCAACATTTCGATCACCAAGCCGGAGGTGATTCACTATATCTTCGGCCGGCTTTACCGCGCTCCCGTTTCGCTCAAAGTGCGCACGAGCGAGCTGTTCATCTCCAGCGAAAACCTCGACCCGATTGTGCCGCGTACCTTCAGCGCCAGCAGCAAGGTCGGCGTTTCGCAGATGCCCTCTGATGACTGCAAGGCGCTTGGGCTGCCCCGGCTGCACATCCTGACCAATCACTCGCTGGAAATTCTCGACCGGTCCTCGGAGTGGGTGCGACGCGAGTCGAACGAGCATTTCGATTTGAACAACATTCCCAGCGACGACGCGGCCGCGTTCGAGATGCTGAGCCAGGGCCGCACCGTCGGCATCCTCACGCTGGACACGCCGACCATGTCCATGCTGCTGCGCCAGCAAAAGCCGCGCAGCCTGCGCCAGCTGATCAAGATCAAGTCGATGGATCCAGCGCCGCGCCAATTAGTCAAGTCGTCCTACGAATTGATGGCGGACATCCCGAACTGCCTGCTCGCGTATCGCTGCGCGTATATCAAGGCGAATTATCCGGCGTCGTTTTTCACCGCGTTGCTCGATCTGGCCAGCCGTCATATCAAAACGCTGCAGGCGGCGATTCACGAGCTGCCGGTTTTTGGCGTGCGGCTCGAGCCGGTGAACATCAACCTCAGCGCGTTTCATTTTCAGCAGAGCGACAACCGCATTCAGGCCGGGCTGTGCGTAGTGAAGCAGCTCGGCGAGAAGGCGGCCGAGGAAATCATGACCGTGCGCAAGAGCGGACCGTTCAGCGGATTGCTCGATCTCTGCCGCCGCACGGATCCGCGTTTGATCAAGCAGCCGGTGATCGTCAATCTGATCAAGTCCGGCGCGCTCGATTGCTTCGGGCTGCATCGCTCGCAGCTGCTGGAGATGCTGCCGCAGGCGCTGAAGATGACGCGCAGTGAACGCGCGACGCAAGATGAGGACGATGCGACTCCGAGTCTGTTCGACCTGCCCGTGGAGGAAGAGCCGAAGAACGAGGCGGATCTGGCCGCGCCGATCGAGGAACTGCCCGGACCGGAACTCGTGCGCAATGAAATCCAGGCGGCGGGGTATATGCTCACCGAGCCCGTGATCGAACCCTGGCGCGAGCTGCTGATCAGCAGCCACATCGCCTGGCCGCCGCGCATGGAACCACGGCTCGTGGGGCAGGACGTGTATTTCTGCGGCATGCTGGATGCAATGGCCGAGGAGTTTCCCGAAGTCGAGGAGAACGCCGTGGCGCTGGCCAGTTTCCAAGGCGAGCTTGCGCTGTTGGCGCAGCGCTTTGTCGAAACCGCGCGGCGCGTGATGGAAAAGCAAATCCCGGTGTTGATCGGCGGCCGCGTGATCCAGAAAAACGGCGTGCTTTTTCTCAAGGCGCACTGCCTCTATGAACTGGCCATGATGCAGAAACGCGTCGAGCAGATCAAACGCATCCGCATTGATCTGGCCGGTGAAAACCGCCATACGCTTAATAGCATTTGGAGCGTGTTGCACCGTTTCAAGGGCGAGACAGCGGTTGAGATCGAAAACTGCGGCGCGCGCTTTGCCGGCTGGACGATCAAGAAGATCGAAAAGCATAAAGTGCTGTTCACGCCGCCGTTGTATTTCGAACTGGGCAAGATCCTGCCGCGCGAGAACATCACCCTGTTCGACGAAAACGACGAGCCGCAGCCCTATCAATTCATGCCGCCCGCCCATGGCGCGATTGAACCCGATGAATCCGCCTGATTTTCATCTTTGTTGCAGCGTCACACTTTCTCTTGCTCATGCCGCGGCCTTGCCTTATGGTGACCGGCAAGGTTGTCGTCAAGAATCATCGGAGCTGCTTGTCGTATGGACTCGAAAGTCAAAGTGATGGTCGTCGAAGACGAGAAGAACGCCCGCGAAGGCATGGGCTGGTTTCTGGAGAGCCTGGGGTACGAGCCGATCCTCGTGGCGGAGGCGGAGAGCGCGCTGAAGATCCTCGGCGACGCTGTCGTGGACGTGCTGCTCACCGATCTCAAGATGCCTGGCATGGACGGCATGCAGCTGCTCGAGCGCGTGCAGGAGGGCTGGCCCGAACTGCCCACGATTATGATCACCGCGCACGGCACGGTGGAGACGGCGGTGCGCGCGATGCAGCTCGGCGCGGCCGATTATCTCAACAAACCGGTGATGCTCGACGAGCTGCGCGTGAAGATCGAGAAGGCGCTGAAGAGCCGCTCGATGGAGCGCGAGAACATCGAACTGCGCGAGCGCGTAGAGAAAAACTTCGGTTTTGAAAACATCATCGGCCAGAGTCCGGCGATGCAGGAGGTTTTCGGCGTGGTGCGGCAGGCGGCGAACTCGCGCGCCAGCATCCTGATCACCGGCGAAAGCGGCACGGGCAAGGAGCTCATCGCGGGCGCGCTTCATCAGCATTCGCCGCGCAAGAGCAAGCCGTTCGTCAAGGTCAATTGCGGCGCGCTGTCCGAGACGCTGCTGGAGAGCGAACTCTTCGGACATGAGAAGGGCGCCTTCACGCACGCTGTAGCTCAGCGCGCCGGGCGCTTCGAACTGGCTGACGGCGGATCGATCCTGCTCGACGAGATCGGCGAGACGCAGCCGGAGTTTCAGGTCAAGCTGCTGCGCGTACTGCAGGAAGGGGAGTTCGAGCGCGTCGGCGGGCAGGACACGATCAAGACCGACGTGCGCATCATCGCCGCGACGAATCAGGATTTGGAGCGGCTGGTCAAGGACAGGAAATTCCGCGAGGATTTATACTACCGACTCAACGTAGTGCGGATTCACCTGCCGCCGTTGCGCGAACGGCAGGAGGATGTCGCGCTGCTGGTCAATCATTTCGTGCAGGAACTCTGTGCGGAGAACGGCAAGGAGCCGCTGGGCGTTTCGCCCAAGGCCATGGCGCTGTTGCAGAACTACGACTGGCCGGGGAACGTGCGCGAGCTGCGCAATGTGATCGAGGCGGCGGTGGTGATGTCATCCGGCCGCGAGCTCACGCCGCAGAGCCTGCCCGAGCGTATGCGTCAGGAGGCCGGCGCCAGCCCTTATGTGCGCCTTCGTCTTGGCACGACGCTGCGCGACACTGAACGCGAATTGATCCGCGCCACTCTGGCCGCGAATAAAGGCAACCGCGCCAAAACCGCCCGCACCCTCGACATCGGCCGCAAAACCCTTTATCGTAAGATCGAAGAATACGGTTTGGAATAGCCAAGCCACGATGATATGTTTAACGTCTGAAGTGCGAATGTAACTATTATTCATTTCGATCAAGTCGAATCATATTGATAAGATCTTGTTGAATCATGGGATTATGTGGAACGCCTACATAGTCAATCGAGCGTCGATCGTATCGTTTAAGGCTGGTAGTCACGATGGAAATGTATCCTAAGATATCTTATAAATTATGTGATATTTTGGTGTTTTTCTCGACCGTGCTTTATCTTGTTATTATTGCGTTTTGTTGGAATTGGCATCCCATACAATATGATAATCCGCCTAAAGCGTTTCTTAATGGAATTTTTTTTCTACCATATTGCAATGGTATATTGATATTATACAGATCGGGTGATTTGCTTATACGGGTAAAAGAAAATATCATACATGGACATCGATTGAGTCGTAGCCAATTCATAAAGGATATTGTGTTTTCTTTTTTTCCAGTAATTATTTTGAGTCCTCTATTTATCATTTATCATTTTATCTATCCATACGGTGCG
Organism: Candidatus Sumerlaeota bacterium; assembly: GCA_016928995.1. Lineage (GTDB taxonomy): Bacteria > Sumerlaeota > Sumerlaeia > JAFGJS01 > JAFGJS01 > JAFGJS01. The sequence continues at coordinate 12,997 of JAFGJS010000144.1, forward strand.
CAAGGAGAATTAGGCTTAATCGGGATCACAGAACACAAGGCCATTTTATATTTTGCTTCCGGTATAATATCGTTACTATACTCGATTTCACTATTGGGAAAGTTCTTTGAGATTGCGCTAACAAATGATATTCATATGTTTGATGTTTTGAATGAGAACTTGGTGCAGGCCTTATTGACTCCTTTATGGCCGTTATTTCCATTATTTATAGTGATGCTGATGTCATTCGGAAATCCAGGCTTTGGTTATCGGGATTTGTATTTTTTCGATATACCATTTTTGCTATTTTTTTTAATTGTAATATTCCGTCTGTTAAAAAATTGGTCTCGATGCATTAGAATATTAAAAAAGTATCGTGCGTTATCCGAGGATGCTGACAATTGTAATCATACACTGTGATGAAACGATTTTAACCCATGCCCGATTCTTTGCAAACGATTGGGAAATGCACCGGTGTTTTATTCGTGCGAATACGCATCATCGTCAACGGCTTGCCAATTTGGTTTGTCCGCAGCTGTTTTGCCCGCCGTGCTTTGCCATGCTGGTTTGCTGGTCGCGCCTCCTTGCGAGGCGGATTGGCCGGATAGGACGGCTTGCACGAGTTCGTCTTCCGGCACGGTGACAGGGCCGGTGATCAATTCAGGCACGTTGTAGGTCTTGAGATAGGCGTCGTAAAAAGCCGGGTCTTTCTGCGGCAGGATGAACGGCTTGTGCTCGCGTCCCTCGGCGTCGATGTAGCTGAAAAACGGCCGGGCCAGCAGTTCATTTTCGCGCTTGCTGCTGAAGACGATCCAGCGCGAGTTGCTCGACCAGCAGTGCCACGAATCGGTCTTGTCGCTGTTGCACTCCAGCCGCCGATGCTTGCCGCTTTCCAGGTCCATCATGTATAAATCGCAACTCGCCTGATTGATCGGAAAGCCGCCGTAGTCCGACATGCAGAAAAGCAGGAAACGGCCGTCCGGCGAAGTTCTGGGTTCGAGGATGGTCTTGTGGGTTTCCGCCGCCGTAAGGAGCTTTTCCGGCTGGCCCCATGTGTTGTATTCCACGTCGTATGGTACGCGCATCAGGTCGAATTTGATTCTCATGATGTCCACTGGATCCGGCATTTCATCCGGGTTCCAAAATGCCTGGGCGCTGCAATAGTAGAGGGCTTTGCCATCGGCCGACCAGCAGGGGAAGGTCTCCAGATGGTCGGTGGTCGTAAGGTCTGGCGAGGAGGAAGTCGCGCCAGTTTTGCCGTCGGCGATGGCCACATTGGACCAGATGTCGTAGACGTCCCGGATCTCCGGTCCGCATGAGCGGAAGTATTGTCGCGGTTTGCCGTACGCGAAGGCGACAGACAAGCCATCCCGGCGCCAGGAGAGGTAGCCGGGCGGTCCCGGAACGAGCTCCGATTTGGTCTGTAACCGGGCCGCATGGCCGTCGCGCGCGACGATCATCCCTGAAGTGGCTTTGATGTTGATCGGACCCGGCCGGACGTGAAACGAAAAACAGTCGGGGTTGTTGTCCCTGAAGCTGTGGCAATTGATGCAACCGCCGAACGTGTCATTGGTCACGATCGGCGATTCGTCGTAGTTCTCCAGGTTCCGCTGGTAGATCCCGATCTTGCGGTAGAAGTTGCCCACGGGTCCCAGCAGTCTATAGGCCAGATGCGAATCGATTGTTTCCTGGGCGACGGTGTTTTCGATTTTTTCAAAATGGGTCCAGCGTCCATCCTGCGTCTTGACATAGATGTCCAACCCGATCTTGCCGCCGCGATTGGCCTGAAGCAATTCGCGCCACGGTTCCTCTGGTATGACGACGGTAGGATTGCGCGAGGCAATGAGGATATCCTCGCCTTGATCGCCGTGAATCCGTGTGCGGTATTCAATTCCTGGCTCTTCCACGATGAAGTTCAGCGGGGCGATATTCGGCGGAATGACGGTCGCGTTGTAGTCGGGACGTATATGTGGAAGGCGGCCAGGTTCGGAACATTCTTCCGGCAACGTTCGGCTGGTTGGCCGGCACCCGGCGGCAATGAGCAACGCCAGCGTGGCCGCCGCCGTCATCGTGAAAACCAGTTTTCGGCTTCGTTTACTCATTCATTTCTCCTAAATGCAGCCAATAATAATACGGGAAATAGCTGCCTTCCAGCTGGCGCGCCATGGCGGCTCCCACTTCCTTGCTGGGTGTGCTTTGTTTCTTCAGAAACGCCTCGTAGCGTAGATATTTATTGAATGTCGTCTCGCTGATCTTCCGGCCGCGGAAAAAGACTCCCGATTGGTTGTTCACAAGCTCCTCGGGATGTTTCGACGCGTAAATGATCGCCGCTTCTTCGTAAAGCGTTGGAATCCCCGGATAGGAAAAGTTATCCAGCACGAAAAACAATTCGACCACGCCGTCCACATTGCCGGCTATCAGGCACTGCGCCATCAGGTATTCATAGGCCATTTTATTATGGTCATTTTGCCTCAGCTGACTCAGCAGGATGGCGGAGAAATTAATTCCGAACCTGTCGTCGGATGAGTATTTGCCCGTTTGATGCAGGTCATCTTTCGTGATCATCAGCCGGCGGATTTGCTGAATTTCCTCGTCATCGCTCAGGTCCGGATCCTTGGCGAGGCGTTCCAGGTATGCTTGCGCCCAGCTGCGCCAGACAAGGTCATCTCGCAATACGTTAAGGTACGTTTTCGCGGCGGATGGCTGGCCTTTGATCATCTTCACAAACGCCATGCGCTTATACGCCCCGCCGGTGGGCCATTTCTCCATGAATTCGATCAGTATATGTTCGGCCTCGTTGACGCGCCCCAATTCCAGGTACACGTCGCATGGTTTGTTGATCATTTGATTGGGTAGCCGCAGATAATTGATCAATGTCCAATTCTTGACGGATTGAGGGAAGAATAACATCTCATAAGGCAGACGCCCCGTGTGATACATCGCGAGATTGACATTATGATTCGCCTCAAGGGAGTTCTTGAATACCGGCCTGGGCAGCTCCCTGGCTTTTTTAAGCACATCCTCCCACATTTGATGATCGGTGCAGTAGTTGATTTCCAACAGCAACTTCTTGTTTCGATCCAACGTGTAAAATCCCGCCGCCGCCGCCGCTGCCAATATCAGGAGCGTCGATGCCGTCCAGCGAAACCATCCGAATCGATTTGCCGGTGCAATGGACTGTTCCGCGTCATTACGGGCCGCTTTTTTACGCTTTTTGTTTTTAGCCTCTTTCCGCGAGACTTTTTTGCCGAAGGTTCCACGAAGCTTTTGCCAGAATGTTCTGGCTGCATTACCGGCGGTCTCTCGATAAATGACAAACAGCATGCATGCGGGAAAGTAGCCATAAAGGAGCGCTAACTGCCAGACCGGAGGATAATTGAGCTTCGTTTCGAGAACTGGCGGCTGGAAATTCCGGGTAAACAGATCGAATCGGATGAGGACTGCGTCAAGGCCGAATTTCACGGCGATGCCAATCAGCAGCATCAATGCTCCAGGCAGCCGCCGTTTTTCGGCCAGCGCTTCATGGATCACGCAGCATGCCGCAAAACAATAGTAATTGAATGCTCCCGTAAGGTGGTATACGACGATTGAAAGCGCGGTAAACAACGGCAGGCGCAGCCAGATTCGTGGCGATGGGATCCGAACCCAGCCGTTGGCGGCGGTCATGGCCAAGGCCAATCCGGCGCTTAACGACGTGTGGAAAAAATAGTAATCGTTATGCATCCCCACAAGAATGATGCCGGGAATGATCCACGTGCCGCCGATGTCCGCGCGGCCCGATGCGTTCATCAAGCCGATTGTTGAAACAAGCAGGAGCCATACGGCTGCGGCAAGCGCAAGCGCGCCCGGCCAGCCGAAGTAGCACAACTGCACCAGCAGGCTGTCCACCCACAGCAGCAATGTGCCGGGCCGGCCCGTGAAGTCCGTAAAAAAACGAAGGTTCCACAGGAAAAGACTCTCGCGCGCCTGGAAAATCATGCGCACGTCCAGTATGGCATAGAGGTATAAGGCAAAAAGGGCCACGAATAAAAGGACACGAGGACGAAAGACAATGGCGCCTATTGTGCGTACGGATTGAAGTAAACGGCAGTGTTTTTTTGTTTGGGATGGCTGGCCTGAATTGACAAATACCATTTTACTTATTCTCCCAATCCCAAAGCCCCTTCGCGGCAAATTCCGATCAAAATATTGCAATCAAGTTGTCGATGAGATTTGCACAAAACTCCAAAAAAGGCAATAAAAACGTGCGACTAGGAAAGATCAAGAAGATAATTCCCTGCGACTTAAGGGGACGTGGTGGGCGAATCCTCTTTTTCTGCGCCGGGGAGGAGTTTTCTGGGATCGGTGACATGTATTATTTCTTGCAGCGGTTTGGCGCTTTGCTCGAGCTGCGTTTCGCTCGATTGGAAAAGCTGCAGCAGGGGATTCACCATCATTCCCGCGCCGCCCATGACGGAATCCAGCGCTTCGCCGGTGGCGGTGCCTTCGGTGAAGGGCAGTCTAAGCGAAACCTGGGGATGCGTCGTGGTTCCGGCGACATGGAACCGCGCCCATTTCAGTTCGCCGACCGTGTTTGCGATGAAGTTGATCAGCGGCAGGTTATGGCCGGGAAGCAGCAAGCCGACGCCAAGATTGAGATCGAGCGAATGGTCGAAGCCGCATGAGCCGCTGGCGTCGATGAGCAGCGCGGCGGCGTTGAACTGGGTGTCGTATAGTTTCACTCTTTTTTGTTCGACTTCGAAGCGGCCATTGACGGAGGCGAAGCGGATGTCCTCCAGCACGGGAATCGCTTTTTCCAGTTCGCGCATGGCTTTGAAGATCACGTTGCCGATGAATTGGCTATCCTTGATGTTGAAGTGACCTGCGCCGCGAACGGATTCCGGCTCCATGAAACGCCCTCGCAGAGTCGACATGATGTCGAGGCGTCCGCGTGTTTGATCGTTTTTCTTTTTCAGATCAGTCAGGAACGGGCCAAGATCAAGGTCGTCTCCGATGAACTTCATTTCGAATTGGGCGTGTTCATCCTGCGGGATGCGGAAGTGGGACCAGTATTGCGCGGAGCCGCTGTAGCCCTTCACCCGGCAGCGGTCGATCCAGCACTCGCTGTCATCGTTCTGGCGTCCGATCACGGTGACGCGCGCTACGCCATCATCGCCGTGGAGCTGATCCAGCGTCCATGAGTCTCCGTGAATCAAGATCTCGATTTCAACCTGACGATCCTCTTCGGACGGAAGCTCGCCGGTCAGGGCTGGATAGGCTTCGATCCAACTTTGCGGCACATCGAAAGAATCATGGAAACTGTAACCCGAGCGAGGCGGATTGGGGCGCCAGTTGCGGATCCAATCCTCGATGGCGACTTTCGGCGCTTTGCATGCGAAGCGCATGCGCGGCAAGTCGCCTTGGCGGATGAGTATCTCTCCGGAAACCACGGTGTCTTTGCTCGCGCCGATGTCGCCGGTTGCGTTGTTGAAGAAAAGCCGTGTGTTGTCCACTTCCAGGCGGCCGCTGATGTTCTGGATCGGCACGGGCAGGATGCCGTGGGTGAAAACGCCGTCCGTCACATCCAGTCCGCCGGTGAGCCTCCAGTCGTAGGCTGGCGGGCCTTGTTCGACGAGGTGGGAAAGCTCCTGCACGATTTGCTTGAGGCTGCGCAGATTGATGGACGGAGCGGACTCCGCCGATCCGCGTTGCGTCAGAGTGAGCCGCAATTCTCCCTTGGCGCGGCCGGCGGTGTCGAATTGCTGAAAAATGACGGGCATGGCTTGCAGCCCGGCCGCGTCGCCGTCGATGCCGATGCGGAAGTCGCACTTCTCGCTGGCCGCGTCTCCATTGATCGTGATGTTGATGCCGGCCAGTTCTAACGCCAGCTCGCGGACATGGATGCTGGCGCCGTCCAATTCGACGCGGCCGGACATGCCGCGGATCGGCTGGGTGATCCATTTAATCGGCGGATTGAATTCGAATTCGCGGAATTCGAGGTATGAGCTCGCTTGCCATTGCGAAGGCATCAGGACCGGTCCAGAGACTTCCGCCCAGAGCGAGGCTTGCCCCTGCGGATGGAAATATTTCAGATCCTGAATCGAGCGTAGAAGCGGCGCGTCAAGCACCTCTGGAACTTGCAGACGCAATTCGGATTTCAGCGCGATTTGAGGCTCTTGCCAGAAAAAATCCTTGCCTTGCACTGCGCCGGTGACGCGAAGTTCCACGCCCTGTTGGCTGCCGGTGAGCTCCTGGATCGTCAAGCGATCGGTTTCGAATTTCAGCGCACCGTGTAAGCCCTCGATTGGCGCCGGCAGCCGGGAATGCTCCAGGCGTCCGTTCTTCAGCGTCAGATTCACATCCGAAATCCATTGAATGTCTGAGGGATTGGGATGATCCGGCCATTGCGCCTCGATATAGCCTTGCACATCGATTTGGCCGTCCGCGGTGATCTCGGGCATGGCCGGCGCGCCATTGGCTTGTTGTTGTCTGGCGTAATTGCGCGCTTCTTCCATGAGTTGATGGACGGGCGCGCCGCCGGTGAAATCCAGCCGCATTTTGCCGGCCATCGCCTTATAGAGCGTGGCGTCTCCGGTCAACGTGGCCTGAACCGATCCTTCGCCATAGGCGCCGCGCAAGTTTTCCGTGCGAAAGCGTCCTTCATCGAACTGGAGCGAACCGGAGATGCCGGTGACTGGCCGGGGAAGCATGGGCGCTCGCGCTTCGATGCCGTTGAATTCCAGGGATCCGGCGCCGGCGATGACATCGGCATTCGCCGGGCGATGGATCGTGCAGTTAAGCGCGGCATACCCGCCCGGTTCGAAGACCGCCTGTGCTTTGTCTCCGGTCTGGGGCGCGAGCAGACCGGCGATCTGGGGATTGGCGTGGTTTGTGCGAGCCTGCATGGTCAATTGAAAAGCGCCATCGTCGCCGATGTTCAGCGCGCCGGAAGAGGCCAGATCGGTCTCCAGTGAACGGTATGTCATGCCGCTCCATGCGAAATTTTTTTGCGCCGGCATGATACGCAGCCGCCCTTCGAACTGCGGCTCGTTTTCCATTAAGTGGTAATGCGTTGCCGTCGCTTCCATTTCAAAGCGCTTGGCGCGCATGCTGGCGTCGAAGATGATGTCGTTTTGCTCTAGCCCAAAGCGGCCGTTGATCGACGCGGCGGTCGTTTCTGTTTGAAATCCGTGCTGCCCGCGTACATAGATCGGCAGACTGACGCGGTCGAAATCCAGTTGGAAGGCGCCGGGCCGTAATCCAGGCTGCAAATCCCATTTGCCGCGTACGGCTTGTTGATTCAACCTTCCATGCCAGACGAGCTGAGCCGCTCCGCCAGGCTCCGGGTTGAGCGTCGCGTGCAGTTTTTCGATGTTGGCGATGCCGGAGAGCGCGCCTGTTTCCAGCGCCTCGCCGATATGCAAGGCGGCTGAGGCTTCGCTGAGCATGACCGTTGGCAATGGACTCTTGCTCTGTGTTTGCGACTGTTGCCGGGATTGCTGCACATTCAGCACTTCGCGTGTGAATTGATCGAGCGGAGGACTCATCCGGAAGCCGTCGCTGGTGAGCGCGAGAATGATGCGCGAGGGACGATACAGCTGAACTTGATCGACATTGACGGACCATTGTCCGTTTTGGCGGTTGATCGTGAAGTCCGCTTCGGCGCGGTCGAATTGAAGCGTGTGCGGTTGTTGCGCGTTCTGTTGGTCTGGAGACAACGATGCGCGCAGGCCATGCAGAACGCAGACCTTGCGGCTGAGCTGGATTGAGCCGTGATTGAATTGCAGATTCAGGCCGGTTTGTTCACGCGCGGTTTGGCGGATGATGTCTTTCCAGGGAGAAAGGCTCAATGGGCAAAACCAGATGACAGCCGTCAGGAGCGCGCTGAATTGGATCAATCCCAGCAGCGCGGTAAATACAGCTAAAGAAATTTTTTTTCGCTTGGAAAGCATCTCGTTGTTCAATCCGCTCCGGCGTTGATCGGGCTTTGCCGTAGCAGCCATTCCGCGTACTGCAAGTCGTGCCGGGTGGTGATTTTAAGGTTGTCCGCGTTGGATTCCACGATGCGCACGCGCCGCCCGTCGAGTTCCAGCGCCTGGGATTCGTCGGTTATGGCAATGCCGCTGTTGCGCGCGTGTTCGAGCGCCGCGAGCAGCCAGTCGCGCCTGGCCGCCTGCGGCGTTTGCGCACGCCAGATGCGCGAACGATCGAGCGTCTGCGTAATGACGCCGCCGCTTTCCGGATCAGAGTCTTCGCCGTCCGTTTGTTTCAACGTGTCGGAGCAGGGCGCGGCCAGGATCGCGGCGCCGTGGCGTTCCGCGCATTGAAGCGCCGTTTCGATTTGCTGCGTCGGCGTAAGCGGCCGAACAGCGTCGTGCACCACGATCAGCGGAGTGTCCGACTCAACAGCCATCAGGCCGTTCCATACCGAATCTTGCCGCTTTGCGCCTCCAGCGACGGCGCGCAGGGATTTTTTCAAACCCGACACATCCACCTGCTCGCGCCAGCGGTTGAGCCAGCATTCTGGCAGCACGAGCACGATTTCCACAACGCGCTCGAGGGCGTCAAAGCGTTCCAGGCTATGCAGCAGCACCGGTTTGCCCGCCAGCGACAGGAACTGCTTGGGTAGCTCTGATCCGAACCGCTGGCCTTGGCCTCCGGCTACGATAATGACGGCCGCTGGCATCATAAAAATGCATCCTGTTCATATTTGAGGCTTGGTTTGTCGCGTCTCGATTCATTGTCTTCAACAAGCATAGCTAGCGGAATAATGAACCAAAAGTCAAATAAACAGTTATGCTGTGATTGAGGCTGCTAACAGGATTTGATGTATAAGCGATTGTGATTTCCGAATCGCTATCACAATCTGGATCGGTATCGAAAAACTATGATCCATTTGGATCGATAGCGATTACGATCCCGATCCCGATAACGATTTAGAGATCATGAGCGTTAGAACGATTTTACGGTCAGGATTGATTGGGAAAGATTTATCTTGCTTTTTGGGCAAATCCGGGAAAAATGCGAACAGTATGCATTGCATGATATGATACGGGCGTCCGCGCCTCTATCGGCGCTGTTGATACTTTGCGGAGGTTTCACCGTGAACCTGACAATGTTCCGAGCGAAACGTGATTCATTGAATGTGATTTTGACTCTGGCGGCGGCGGGTATGGTCTATCTGCTGATGTGCCCTTTCGCGACAGCCGGCGTCAACAACATCAGTAAAGTTCAATTTCCGCGCACAGCGCTGGTCAAGGGCGCCTGTCTGGAGTTTGAAAATCCGAACTACGTAATGGAGCGCATCGCGAGTTACGATCTGCTGCTGGGCGCCAGCCTGTATCCTGAGTACTGGCTGGGTAATGAACAGCGGATGAAGGCGTTCAACACGCAAGCCCAGAAGGTCTATATGAACAATGAAAATACGGCGATCATGGCGTTTCTGTTTTTTCCATACAAGGTTTGGGGCGTGGATCCTCAAGCGCCGCCGGATATTTGGTTGCGCGATATGGAGGGTAACGCGATCTCCGGCGAGCCAGGGACATACTATTTGAATTATGCAAAAGCATCCGCGGTGGATTACATCATCAAGACGCAAGTGCAGTATATCAAGGATGCGCATTGGTTTGAAGGGGTGTATCTGGATCGTTTCGCCCTGAAATGCTCCCTTCCTCGCGATGTGAAGGTGGATGTGAATGGCGACGGCAAGGCCGATTCGAAAGCCGAACTGGACGCGATCTGGAACAAGGCCGCCGCGAGGCTGATCGATGAACTGCGCACGGCGCTGGGCGACGAGGCGCTGATTTGCGTCGATACGAAGGAGATGCTGCCGGAAGCGATGCGGCAAAAGATTAACGGCATTGTGTATCATGGGAGTTTCGATCCGCAGATGCTGGCCAGCGACATGGAGGATCGGATCGCTGAGATCAACGACCTGACGAAAGGCTTCAAGGAGCCTAATGTGCATGTCGTCGTGCAATCCGCGAGCGATGATCTGATCGAAAGCGTTGTGGATCTTCCCTGGCAGGAGCTGATCTACGGCAAGCGCCAGCAATGGCTGGTTCGCGCGGAGAGCGATTTTCCGCGAGTGAAAATCGGCCTGGCGGCGTCGCTGCTGACGGGCACGTATTACGCCTACGAGCTCGGCCGCAAATGGCCTGGCGAGATTTGGTGGTTCGATGAATACAATTCTCCGCTTGGATTGCCGCTGAGCGATCCGGTTCAGATCGAAGGCGGTATTTTTCAACGGGTTTTCCAGGGCGGACGCATCCTGGTGAACACTACGGCGGAAAAATATGAGATCGCGCTGGATATGCCGCATCATGACATGACAATCCACACAGAGGGCAAGTGGTTCATCATCGAACCGAGCGATATGAAGATTCTGTCGAGCAAACTGCGCGAGGCTCGCGAGTTTAAATTCCTCGAACTGCCGCGAGAGGACATCTCTTTGTATACTAAGGAAGCCACATATCCCTGGCGTCCGCTGCCGCCGGGCGTGCAGTCGATCACCGTCGGTTCGATGCGCGACGGCACTCGCGATGGCACGGTGAAACTTTATGACGGCAGCATTGAAGATCCCAGTTTATGGGTGAGCGACATCGGCATGCCGCAGAGCGTGAATATTGAATTTGAGCATCCAACCTTTATCAAGCAGCTGATCGTTTATCCGGCTGGATCGAAGATCCGTCATCAGATTTACGAGTATCAAGTGAAAGTGCATCGCGGCGGCGAGGTTTGGGAGGATGTCGCATCCGAAGAAAACAACGAAGCGACCGATAAAATTGTGGTGCCGGTCAACCGTGACAACATCAGGCGCTTGGTCTTTCGCGCCAGCAAGACCGGCGACAACAGGCTGTATCTCCGGGAGCTTAAATGGGAATAGCGCCCCGCTGGAATTTGCATCAAGCGACAAGGATGAGCGCGAATCGCCGCTCATCCTTTTTCATTGTAGACCTGAAACCGGGAATGCTAGATTTCGCATAGGATGTTGATCGGATACGACATATCTTCGGCGTTGCCGCCGCGGACGGGGATTGGGAATTATTCGCTCTGTCTGGCGCGGGAACTGGCGCGGCTGATCGGACGAGAAGACCGCGACGACCGGCTGCTGCTATGGTTCAATTCGCTGCGCCGTAATTTACCGGACGAAGATTTTCCGGATGGCGCGCGATGCATCCGGCGGCGCGGACGCATCCCCGGCCCTTGGCTGCTGTCGGCTTGGCAGGCGCTGGAATGGCCGCCGCTCGAATCGCTGATCGGGCAAGTGGATCTTTTTCATGCTCCAGCCACCTACATCCCGCCGCAACGATCCGGGGCGCGGGTGACGACGGTGCACGACTTGTGGTTCTACGAGCAGCCGGAGCATTGCGACCGCTGGGGCGGGCGGTACCTGGCGAAGCGGTTGCGCAAAGCCGCAGGATGGATGGATGCGATCATTAGCGTGTCGGAGTACACCGCGCGAGAAACGCGTGAGCGGCTGGGGATTCCATCGGAGCGCGTGCACGTGGCGCACCCGGGAGTGGACGCTCGATTCCGCCCTGTGGCGCTGGATGGAGCGCGGCGGCATCCGGCGCTGGCGGGATTGCCGGAGACCTATCTGCTGAGCGTCTCGACAATGGAGCCGCGCAAGAATTTCCCCGGTCTGCTGGAGGCGTACGCGCGCCTGCTGGCGGATGAGCCAGGCGCCCCGGCGCTTGTGCTGACCGGATTGCGTCCGGCTGCTGGCGCGTTTTCAGCGGAGCAGACTCAGCGTTTGAGCCAGCCGCCGTTGCAGGGCCGTGTGTTTTTCACGGGATATCTGCCGGATGATGCGCTGCCGGCGTTGTATTCGCGCGCGACGCTGTTTGTCATGCCGTCGTTTTGCGAAGGCTTCGGACTGCCGTTGCTTGAGGCGATGGCCTGCGGCGCGCCCGTCGCCTGTTCGCAAGGCTCGGCGCTGGACGAATCGGGAGGGGCGGCGGCGTGGCGTTTTGATCCCAATGATCCGGATTCCATCGCCGCGACGTTGCTCGATGCGTTGCGCGATTCGGCGGCTCTACACGCGCGCGCGGAGGAGGGCAAGCGGCACGCGGCGAAATTTTCCTGGGAACAATGCGCGCAAAAAACACTCAAAGTATATCGCAGCGTCGTTTCGTGAAAGGAATCGCGTTTTGACTCACCTATGGCTCCATCGATGTCTGCCGCTTTTATTGGCGGCGTTCCTGGCGCAACCGCAGGCTCTTTATGCGCAGACCGCGAGTCCGACAGCGGAGACTTCCGGCACGGCGAAGCAAGCCGCCGGATCCGCCACGAAGCCGTTACGGCTGAACGGCGTGTTGAATCTTCTGCACCCGGACACCAGCACGCTGGTCTATTGGCCGGATCCAGTGAATTTCCGTCAGCAATATAACGCACGCGTAATCAGCGGCGCGCGAAAACTGCCGGGCGTCGAGGAATTCATACGTCGCGCACGTTGGCCGGCGCTCGTTTTATCCGCGGATTTTTTTCCGGATTTGCCGGTTGAATTATTGACGTGCCTTCCGCGAACGGCGTTGGCCGGATGTATCCCGGATGAACATGGCGGCTATGCGTGGTACGCGGTGTTTCAGATCGCGGCGGAACAGAAAGAATACAGCAAGTGCATCACGGATCTTTTCGAACCGCATCCGCCGGGCTCCAAGGACGTCGCGGAATGGTGCGGCGCGCAGGAGCCGGATTGGCTGCTGCTCAGCCAGGATCAAAACGCGCTGAGCGTGTTGCGCGTGCTGGGCGCCTTTCCCCGTACGGAACGCGCGCCCTCCGCGGCCGCGCTTGCCGCGCGTGAGATGCAGATTCACGATTGGATTTACGCCGCCTGGCATCAAATGCAGGGCGCAACGCAATCCGCCGATGCGTTCGTTGGCTGGAAGGCGCATGGCGAGTTCGCCTCGCGCGGCATCCAGCATGAACTGGAATGGATTGAATCGCCGGATCGTCCGCTGAGCGGGTTGCTGGAAGACGGTGAAGGTTTTTCTGTCTTCGATTACATGCCACCGGAGCCGTTGTTTGCCGGAGCGGTTCGCTTCAGTTCCGCGCAAAGCGCATACCGGCATTTGATGTCCGGCGGCGCGCCGTTAGAGCGATGGGCGCGGCCGGCGGCGGATTACATCCTGGAATTGGAGCGGATCACGAAAATCCGCCTGGAGAACCGGGTGATCCGGCGTCTGGATGGCGAGTGGGGCTTTTTTGTTTTGCCCGGTCCGCAACGGGACAGCACGTGGACGTTGCTGGCGAAGGTGAAAAATCCGCCGGAATTGCTGTTGGAACTGCCCAGCCTGGCCCGGCGGTTTTCCAATGCGAAGGACTATAGCCTGGAAGGGCTGAACGTGCAGCAATTTCAGTATGGGCGGCTCACGCTGCATCTGGCGGTTGCCGGCGACTATCTGGCGCTGAGCAATTTCCGCGAGGGGATCGACGCGGTTTGGAACACGATGCGCGGCAAGGAGAATTTTTCCAATTCACCGGCGTTGAAGCAGGCCATGAGCCGCAAGCAGCCGGGAGGCGCGGCGTATGCGTTTTATCAGACCGAGGCGATTTTAGCGCATGCGGCGGCGCAAACGAGCGACGTGGCGTTGCATTACTTCGGACCGTCGCGCGGATGGGATATTTCGCCGGAGCAGCGAGCGCCGGATGGAAAGATTTCCGTCCGCGCGGAGGACGTTTACAGCAGTTTCAGCCTGATCGGCGTGGCGCGATTAGATCTGACGGAAAAGGGCATGCATGCGGAGGTGTATTCCTCCACGGGCCTGACGCCGCTGGGGGCCGCTGGTTTGTCCTTGATTCGGGAACTTTTTGTGACGCGCTATATCGCGCGGGCGCGCCGGATGCCGGAGCGGCTCGAGGCGCTGAACCAAGCCGTACAGCAGTTTTTTGCGAAGAACGGCAGGCCGCCCTCCTTTCGTCTCCAGGACGGGCGCTATGAACTCTATCCCATGCAGCAACTGCCGGTTCCGGCGCGCCGTTGGATCGATCCATTTTCGCTGAATGGCCGGAATTTTGTTTATTATGCGCAGGGCGACCGGTGGATCATCGCGAGCGACGGACCGGATTTCGATGTGGACGTTCGTTTGCCGGATGATTTCAATCCCGGTCGCAACGGCGAGCGCCTGCTGGACGACGGCGAGACCAAGCGCTACGCCCCTTCGCGCGGCCTCTTCAGCGACGGCGATATCTATATCCTCGGCCAGTTTGAAAAGAAATCATCCCCCTGATGATTCCGGCGGTTCAAAACGGAAGAAATCTTGGCAGGCTTTTTTCCATTGATAGAGTAAAACGAGGATAGCTGCTGAAAACGATGGAAGAGACCATGCTCCTAATACGAACAAGGCGCCTTCTTCATCGATGTTTGAAATGCCAAATATAGCAGGCACGATGATAAGCAGATAAGCGCCGATCGACACACCAATGGCGCTTACGGTGTAAAGACAGAGAAACCACAGATGGCGTCCGCTGTCTCCCTGAAAGACGCACAGTCGGCGTTGATACGCCAGTAATCCGGCGGCAGCAAAGAGATGCGAGCCAACGCCCAGGGCATTCAAGACCAAAAGCCACAAAACCATCTGGTTTACACCCCATGCCATTTTCAGAAAGGCGCTGTTCATCAAAATGAAAAGCGGCAACCATGCAGACAACAATCCGTTGAATACTGGCCTTAATTGTCGTTCGATGACATTTTTGGATTCGAGCAAGATCAGCGCCATTTGTTCGCGCTGGTCGCGCTGAGTCAAGCGTTGAATGACGGGCGTCATGCGAAAGACGCTCCAGAGCACAAATCCCACTGGCCAAAACAGATAGAGCAGTATAAATCCTTCTTCATATAAATCCTGCAGGATGATCGCGAAGCCCCCAAGAGCAATCGCCAGTGGAACAGCGCAAAGATCGATCCACCAGCGGCGGAGGAAACGGAGCATCAATCAATCCGTCCAATCGAGGCTTTTGAAACGGATGTCGAAGAGGTCGGTTTCGTCGTCCCATTCGAGCAGGGCGATGGATGCGATGTGCCCGGTGCGCGGAGGACAGCAGGCGCCGGGATTGATCAGGATCACACCGTTATGCACGTCATAATAAGGATGGTGGGTGTGGCCGGTGATGATGAGGCGGCAGTCGCTTTCAGCGAAAGCCTGTAGCAGTTCGTCATTGCGCTTGTAGCGATCGAAAGGGAAGAGATGACCGTGGGTCAAGCCGGCGAAGCCGAAAGCCAGATCGGCGACTTGCAGTTTCGGCAATTTCGAAGTGGGCACGTCGCAGTTTCCGGCCACGGCGTAGAGTGGAGCGATCTCCTCCAGTTCAGAGAGGATGCGGCGTTCGCCGATGTCTCCGGCGTGCAGGATCGCCTGGCATCCGCGGAAATACTCCGGGATGTAATCGTGGAGCTGGCCGTGCGTGTCGCTGAGGATGCCGTAATGGTGCTTTCCCATCAGAATGCGGGCCTGTGCACTGGGATATCGATCCGCCCGCTCAGCGGGAGGTCAGTTGGTTTTGACCGTGCCGCAACGGTCGCACTTGATGCGTCCGTTCAGCGGCGCGCCGCAGCCCGAGCAAAAATCTTCGTCGTTGTCCATCTCCCAGC
The DNA here is from genome assembly GCA_016928995.1 of Candidatus Sumerlaeota bacterium. GTDB lineage: Bacteria > Sumerlaeota > Sumerlaeia > JAFGJS01 > JAFGJS01 > JAFGJS01. The sequence goes on from JAFGJS010000144.1 coordinate 28,544, forward strand.
TGTCGCCCATCGCAGCGCTGGAAACCACCTTGTAGCGCAGTTTCCCGACGCCTGTGGTGTAGCCTGAACTGCGGTGCTTGATGAATTCGTGGTAATGATATTCCATTAAGTACGCCGTCAGGTGGACGATATACTTCGGAAAATGGGGATCGTTGCGGAACAATCGAGTGTTGTACTCGATGATCTCCTCGATCTCCTCGCGCGTCATCTGTTCTTTGGGTTTCGAAATGCCCATGTTTATCCTGCCGGCGGCTTTGCGAGCCGCTCCCATGCGCTTGTTAATTATAAATTGTATGCGCCCTTGGAGCCGCTGTCAATTTTATAAACTGCGGTTTTAGCGTCATCGGCGGAGCTGGCGGTTGGAAGGCGAGAGGCGTTTTTGATTTTACAAGGCGCCTCCTTGCCGGGAAGGCGCCTTGGGCCATGTGCTGCCTGAGCCCCGCACGGCAGTTGGGACTCGCTATTCAAGACGCGCATCACGCGCTTGGGTTAGTAGAAAAACTTGATGTATCCAATATATCGATTGAAGACATTGCGCATGGCTTGACTTCTTCACGAAAACTTTTCACGATCAATGCTGTCCAATCAATAAGGCGCTTCTATTACAGAGACGATAGCACTATGTCGAGCGAAATTCATAATATAGTACAGGATTTAAAGGGTGTTCGTGAATTGGAGGATTCGCCGCTGAGCACAGAGCTGATGCGCATAGAACGTGGTTTGAAGAATATTCCTGAGCATATTCCGTTGCGCTGGGATTTGAAGCAGAGCCGAAAGGATTTGCATTGTCTTTCGAAAGTGCTGAAATGGGAAGTTCAGTTCCCTGAACTCTCGCTCTCCATTATGCGCAGCACGCCTCCTCAGTCGCTGACTGCATATTATGTGTTGCGGCGTTTATGCATGAAGATTTTGATCAAGAAAAATCGTAAGCAGCCGTTTGACTTCGATTTTGATATTCATCATCCACTGTTTGAGGAACTCTCCGGACAGAGCAGAATGAAACTGCATTCTATGTATATTGTTTTAGGCGCAATTTCATATCTATCTTTTATTGGCGGAATGATCTTGTTTTTTTACATGTTTCATCACGGCGTTGATCATCTGGCGTTACACATTTTTTTGATCGCTCTCTTGATCTATGGCCCCTATCTCGTCATTTATTTTCCCAGTCGTCCTTTTATTCGGCGGATTGAGAGCCGTGTGAAGCGGCGCGCATCTTTCAAAGCATTTGAAATCTGGCGCGATGCGGCGCCGTATGAGCATCGTGACGAAGGGGATTTTGCGCTGGCGCTGGTGCGATTTGCAGAGGCGCGTTTTGCGGGGATGCGCCGGAGTGATTATCTGAAGGAGCGTCTGAAGAATGCGAATGTGAAGTTGTTTTTGGATTGCCTGGATGATCAGCAGCGTCAGCAAGTATCGGAACGCCTAAGGATATGGGCGCAGGAGCAGGAAGCCGTTGATTGACAGATTATCTCCCACGAATAGACTGTGCGAGAATCGCGTAAAGCGAGTTTTGGGCTTGCCAGCGGGATTTTCGTCGGCGATATTCAGGGCGTTTTGCGCGGTTTGTGGGAAATGGCGCGCTTCCTTTGGACTGCGCAAGCCATGCTTGCGCCTTTTCGGCGAGCGTACGGAAATCCACAGACAGGGCGGCGGCATGGCCGCCGCAGTCCAAGGCGCAGCGAACTGCGCAATACAAATCATATCGAGCCATAATGAGATGAAACATCGATAAAAACAAGATGGAGGCAGTGCAATGGCGGAAAAACTGATCGGCAATGCGATCATCGGTCAGTCGGGCGGACCGACTTGCGTGATCAACCAGAGCCTGGTGGGCGTGGTTGAAGAGGCGCAGAAACACGCGGAAATCAAGAACATCCTTGGCGCGCGGCACGGCGTGCAGGGCATGTTCAAGGAAGATTTCATTCAACTCAAGAGCGCCGATCCGGCGGAACTGGAGGCGGTGGCAATTACGCCGTCGGCCGGACTGGGCAGCGTGCGGCATAAAGTCAACGCCGACGATTGCGGGCGGCTGTTCGAGATTTTCAAGAAGAACGAAATCCGCTACATGTTCTACATCGGCGGCAACGATTCGGCCGAGACGGCGCACATCGTCAACGGCTTGGCGCGCGAGGCGGGCTACGAGTTCCGCATTTTCCACGTTCCGAAAACCATCGACAATGACCTGAGGGAAACCGATCACTGCCCGGGCTATGGCAGCGCGGCGAAGTTCGTGGCGCTGGCCTTGATGGGCGACAACCTGGACAACCGTTCAATCCCCGGCATCAAGATCGACATCGTCATGGGGCGGCATGCCGGCTTCCTGACGGCCGCGGCGGCGCTGGGCCGCAAGTATGAGGACGATGGTCCGCACCTGGTTTATCTGCCCGAGCGTCCCTTCAGTCTGGAGCAGTTCGCGACGGACGTCGAGCGCGTGTATAAAAAGCTCGGCCGTTGCGTCGTGGCGGTTTCCGAAGGCATCGCGGACGAGAACCATGAGCCGATTGCGAAAAAGTTCATCAACGAAGTCGATTCACATGGCAACGTGCAACTCAGCGGCAGCGGCGCGCTGGGCGATCATCTGGCGGCGTTCGTGAAGAAGTCGCTGGGCGAGAAGACGCGCGTGCGCGCCGACACCTTCGGCTACCTGCAGCGCTGCTTTCCCGGCTGCGTGAGCGAAGTGGACGCGGCCGAGGCGCGCGAAGTGGGCCGCAAGGCCGTGGATTACGCGATGAAGGGCAATATCGACGGCAGCGTGATCATCAACCGCCTCAGCGAGCCGGGCAAGGGCGAGCATTACATGTCCGAAGCCTCGCTGACCGAGCTGGAGAACGTGGCGAAATACACCAAATCCATGCCGGACGAATTCATCAACGCCGAAGGCAACAATGTGACTCAGGCTTATATCGACTACGCCCTGCCGCTGCTCGGAAAAATCCCGCAGATCGGCCGGTTGTATTAATCGCCGGGCGCAAATCGATAGAATTCGCGGCGTCGAAAGTCAAAACAGCCGTCCCGAAAAAGGGGCGGCTGCTCTGTATTTAGATAAGATTCCGAAGACTAGCGAGGAACACGAACAACACGAAAGCCGCGGTCGTTGCTTTTGTTTAAGGGTTTGTTCCGGTTCCGGGAGCATGACCTGCAGCCCGATGGACTAGTGTGCCACGAACCGCCCCTCAACACCATCCACGAAGAAGATGACATATTCTCCGGATTATTCCGTGGACTCTTCGCATAATATCCATCGTCGTAAAAATCCGCGCACCATTCATCTACGTTGCCGTGCATGTCGTACAGCCCGAAAGCGTTCGCACGCTTCTGCCCCACCGGGTGCGTTTTGTCGCCGGAGTTGGAATTGTACCAAGCATAATCATCCAGTCCCGCTGGATCATTGCCAAAACAATACCGCCATCCGCAACCCGCCCGGCAGGCGTATTCCCACTGCGCCTCAGTCGGCAGCGCGAAGGTATCTCCCGCGTGCTGCGATAACTTTTCGCAGAACAACGACGTCACGACGTCCCAACTGACATTCTCCACGGGATTTTGCGCACCCTTGAAGTGCGAAGGATTGCTTCCCATGATCCGCTCGTATTGTTCCTGCGTCACTTCATACTTGCCCATCCAGAAGCCATCCAGTTCCACTGTGTGCTTGAAATCCTCTGCTGCATACATAAAGCCCAATGAGGAAGGTTCAGAACGGCCCATCTGGAATGTGCCGTCGGGAATCCAGATCATCTCCAGTTGAACTCCATTTCCAAGATCAACGGTGTAATTCTTACTGGGGTCCATCTTGCCAACCACGTTGATGGGAGCCAGCTCAAGCGCCATGGAAGGGATGACAGTGGTCAGCAGGCCGTCTTGAGAGCCTTGATGCAATCTGATGACGATCTTGCTGACATAGGAGTTGTCTTTTTCAACTTTGACCAATTCAATCGATAAGTAATATAGTTTGTCGGATTTGCCAACTTTGCCCAGCGCTATGTGGTCTGCTTGGATCGCCTTGCCGACTTTCATCGCGCATGATGCATCTTCGCAGTTCATGTATTCCTGGAATTGCTTCTCGCCGATCCGATCCTTGATGCTGGCGCGCGTCATCAGTTTGAAGTTCTTTTGCACCGCGAGAGCGTCCTCCAGTTTGGCCGTGATCAGATCCGCCTCATCCAGTGAGATGTCATGAACCGCCTTGAAATTCAGCACAGCGATTTTTGGGTAATATTCTTCTTTTATATGACCCGGATTCAACTTCCAAGTGCCCCCCCCACGGGGTGGTTGACAAAGCAGTGAGTTGAGGCATCCTCGCTCCTGCGATAATCAATC
>JAFGJS010000145.1 GCA_016928995.1 Candidatus Sumerlaeota bacterium
AATTCCCTTTTGATCGCGCACGAATGATTGAGGCCGCCGGAAGATTCCCTGGGATCGGTGAATGATCCCCGAAGCCGGATAAATGCTCCATAAACCTCCTATTAGCACTGTTTTTATGTTTTTTATCCCTTCATCGACATCAGTCGAGGTCGTCTCATATTGCCCAACCATTTTGTGGAGCGCCCCGCAGACGCTCCTTGCGCCGTCCTCAGCCAAGGCGGGTTTGTCGCAGGAAGATGCGGATGTTGCGCAGGGCGTCGGCAAAGGCTGATGGCGGCGCGTCGGGGTACATGCCGAATTTTTCCGCCACGGAGTAAATTTCAAATCCCGTGGGTTGGAACACGCGCCAGAGTTCATCATCCTGCAGCAGGAGTTCGCGCAGTCCGCGCGGCAGGTCTTCCGCCTGGGCGATGGCCTCGCGCATTTGCTTGCGATCCATGCGATGCAAGTATGCTGGCAGATCCTCCTGGCAGTCCTCCTTGAGCAGACGGCCTTCGTCGTCGATGGCGATGTGTTCCCGGTAGCGTTCCGGCAGTTTCGACTTGATCCATAATAAAATGGTTTGTTTCTCGGACAGGCCACAGTCCAAGGCGAATCGAAGCCAAAGTTTCAATGATGGATGGACATAGCCCTTTTCAAATTTGTATACAGCCGGACCGGAGACATTGTATTTTGCGCCAAATTGATCTTGGGTTAATGCGTTGCGCTGGCGCAAAATTTTAATCCGCGACGCTAGATGAGATTCCATTGAAAACATCCTTGATTCGAGTCAGGCAACAATATGGATTGACATTAAAAAATAGCGGATACTGCTTTTTTGTACTATATCCATCTTAAATTATCAGTACGGTTTAATCGGCGCAGTATTGTGAAGTCAACTAAAAAAAATCATCCAAGTTAATTTTGAATCCTAAATTGCTGCTCTGACTCAACTTTGGCAATTATGGAGACACCAAACTTAATTCCTCAAATACTCGAAAATGAATGAGGCAATTCACTTGTTCGAATTACAGTATCTTCACGATGTACCCAAGTGGTGCTATGACCTTCCGCTATCCTTGCGCGTTGAGCAGGCTTTGTTTCATTTCCGCGGCGGTCTGGAAGCGGTCGTCGGGGTGGCGTTCGAGCGATTTGTGGATGGTGTCGGCGAGCGCTGGCGGAATGTCCACGCCGTGCTGCTGAATGGGGATCAGCGGATCCTGCATGATCGTTTTCAGGTGGTCGCCGTTGTCTTCGAATTTGAACATTAAATGTCCACTGATCATATAGTACAGCACGGCGCCCATGGCGTAGATGTCCGCCGTGGGGCCGACGTGCTTGGCGTTCATCGCCTGCTCGGGCGGCATGAAGGTGACCGTGCCGCGCATCTGACCGGTGGCGGTCAGATTGCCCGCCTGCTCGTAGTTTTTCGCCAGGCCGAAGTCGAGGATGCGCGCGTGATACTCGCCACTCGGGCCGCTGACCAGGATGTTCGCCGGCTTCAGGTCGCGATGCACGAGTTTCTTGCCGTGGGCGTAATCGAGCGCGTCAAGACACTGCGTGACGATGGTCAGGGCGTCCTTCACGATCATCCGGCCGCCTTGCTCGTTCACCACGCGCGCGGCGTCGCGGCCGTCGATGAATTTCATCACGAAGTAATGCAGGTTGTCGCAGACGCCTTGGTCCACGCACGAGACGATGTGTGGATGGTCGAGTGATTGCAGCACGCGCGCCTCGCGCTGAAACATCTGCAGCACGGTCAGGTCGCCGACCTGCTCGGGGATCACGACCTTGATCACGACGATGGTGTCCGTCGCCTCGCTGCGCGCCAGGTACACCACGCCCATGCCGCCGCGGCCCAGCTCGCGCAGAATCTGGTAGCCCTGGATCGGCTGCGGCTTGGTCTGCAGCTCCATGCGGCATTTCGGGCAGATGAACACGGCGTCGGCGCTGAGGTTGATGGTGAACTCTTCTTCGGAGATCAGCATGCCGCAGACGGTGCAGACGGCGCGATTGAGGCCGGCGCCTTCGGGCAGGCCTTCGATTTCCACGCGGATTTTCACCTTGCCGCAGCGCACCAGGTCGTGATTGCGCAGCAAAGCGCCCTGCGTGCGCTGATCGTTGAGGTACGTGCCGTTGGTCGATTTCAGATCGCGCAGATATACGCGCGGCGGTTCGACCTCCAGCTGGCAATGCTTGCGGGACATCGTGGGATCCATCGGCCGCGCCACGTCCGCGCTCGACGAGCGGCCGAAGACGATCGTGCGTTTCTCCTCGACTTCGATGAGTTGTTCAGGATCCGCGTCCGAAAAAATTTTTAAGCAGACTTTCATAAGCGTCTCGATGGTTTTTTCGCTGCCAGGCCGCTATCTGCTGAGTCGCATCAAGTTAATTGTTTTTGCGCATGCAAGTCGATCGTTGGCGCTTGACGCTTCACATGCGCGGTCTCCCGATTGATGATTTGAAATAGCTTGGCGTAATCGCCGCCGCATTCTTTCGCGATATCATTTTTGATGCGCCAGATTTCTTCTATGATTGCGTCTTTTGTTTGTTCCATATTCTTATTCGCCTCCCATTAATTCTTCAGGCGTACATATATGGGTCAATATTAAACCGCGCCGGTCCGTGATTGCCAGCAACTTTTTTATGAAATGGGCATTGGCCAAATAACGGCAATTCCAAGTCAGCAGAAAATCGACTTGGTGATAAGTGGCAATCGCCGCGTGCAAAGCGTCGTTGCGCGCGGATTCCGGAAGATCGGCATGGCTGAAGAACGATTCGGCAAGTTCCAGGCAATCCTCATTGATCGCTAATTCCGGTATGCTGGAAATCAGCTTTAAGCTTTTTTCCGATGCGTCAGGGTCGCCTTTGATCGCTTCCAGGATGACAACCTTTGAGATGTAAAGATCATACTTTGACCGGCATTGCTCCCACCATTGATAGGTCAACTGCTGCCGCGCCGCGGCGACCAGATTGCCGCTTGGACGAGCAGTCAAATAGCTTGCGATAGTTGTCTCCAAATAAACCGATTCCATTATTTTCTTCTTTGCACGAGATAATCGGCCGCATCGATGAGCAGGTCGCGCAGGTCCGGGGGACAGGTTTTGGCAGCCTGGCGGCATTGTTCGTGCAGACTTTCGCAATAATCCTGCGCGTGTTCAATGGCGCCGGTGCGTTCGAAGAGGGCGGTGGTCCAGACGATGTCTTCCACCGTCGTTTCCTCGCGCGGTTTATCGAGCATTTCGATCAAGCGCCTTCGCTCATCGTCGGCGCATGAGGCCAGCGCCTCAGCCACGAGAAAGCTGCGCTTGCCTTCGCGGATGTCCGCGCCGCGTTCGCCGCGACCTTTGCCTTCGGTCAGGTCGATCAGGTCATCCTTGATCTGGAACAACGGCCCCAGATGCCGGCCGTATTGCTCCAGCGCATCCAGCACGCCATGATCCGCTCCGGCGGCGATGGCGCCGCCCACCAGGGGAGCGGCGAGGTAATATCCGGTTTTTTCCATCACAAGTTCGAGGTAATCGTCGCGTGAGAAATCGGTCTTGGCGCGAGCGTTCATATCGAGCGCCTGTCCGCGATGGGTATGCAGGAGGACCTGCGTCATCAGCTCGATCAACCGCATGCGGGTTGCAACGTCTAGCGTGCTGTTCCGGTTTTCAGTCAGCGCGCGGTACACCTGGCAGAGGAAGTAATCGCCGATGTTGATGGCATGGGGCAAGCCGAACTTGCGCCAGACCGCCGGGCGATTGTGCCGTGTCGCATCGCCGTCCTCGATGTCGTCATGCACCAGCGCGAAGTTATGCATCAGCTCGATGGCGAGCGCGAACGGCAGGATGTCCTCGCGGTTGCCGCCGAGGGTTTCGCAGACCATGATCGCCATTGCGGGACGGATGCGCTTGCCTCGCGCCGCAGGGTCCGCCTGATCCAGCCCCAGGCTGTAGCGCAGCCCGTCGTGCAGGTTCTCCAGCGGCGCCTCAGCGGCCAGGAAAACCGAGAGTTCCGCGTTCACCAAGTCCGCTAACAATTGAATACGGGCTTCGAAATTCGAAGCCCGCGCAGTCTGATCGGCGGAGATTTCCATTCGTCTTCCAGATCCTTCGGCTCCGGCCGGACGCAGTATCATTGCGGCACGCGCTGAACGCCCGGGCGCTTTTCTTCGTCCGCCTCGGACTCTTCGCGATGCCGTTCACGAAGCTCTTTTAATTTTTTTTCCAGTTCCGCTTTGTTATGTTGCTGGTCCCGGAGCGCTTTAGTATCCCGGACCAGGATGGGATTGAGCCTCGTTTCAGCGGGTGTGCCGATAAGATCCGATGCCCTGATCGCGAAGGGATTGGTGTTGCTGGGTCGTCTGATGTCGCTTGTGTCGGCGTCCTGCTGAGGAGGCGTTTTGTCCGGCGAGGTGGCGTTCTGGGGCCGCGCGATGGTTAAAGCCTCTTCCACGGTCATGACCGTGTTGCTGTAGATTCGGATGATGTAGATTTTCTGGACGTTGAGTTTTCTTTCCGGGATTTGCCGGAATCCGCAGGGGACATCGGACAGCCTGCGCACAACGTCGAGGCCGCGCACCACGCGGCCAAAGACGGGAGCCTTGCCGTTCAAATGCGGCAGCGCCGCGCAAGTGACCGCAAACATGGATCCGCTGATGCGATTGTCCTGCGGCGCCATGATCAACGATCCCGCCTCCACTGTCATGTCCGGCTTGGTTTCGTCGTCCAGGAAAAACCCGGCGATGCCCGAACCGTCTCCGTTGGGGCAGCCGGTTTGAATCGCCATGCCGGGATACACACGGCAAATCTGCATGCCCCGGTAAAACCAGCGTGAGACTAAATTGCCATTGTTGCCGTCATGCAGCACGCTTTTGCCTTCGACGATGCTGATGAAATTTTGCACGGTGGCGGGGGCTTTTTTATCATCCAGCCGCGCCAGAAAAGATCCCAGCGTGGTTTCAAACCTCGCATAAGTTCCTTCTTCGAGCTGCGCGTCGAGCGGCAATTCATCGGCGGCCGGCTCGCCCAGTCGTACTGGCTCCTGTTGCGCAGCCATCGAGTTTCCCGCCAGCAGCGTCAATGTAAAAAAAACGACCCAATGTAATCGGCACATGATTATCCGCCTCTTGATTTTGCCGGGTTTTCCGTATGTGGCGTTCAGCCTTGAACGTCACAGCGCTTTTTTGATCATGCCAGCCAAGCGGCGGGCTCGCAAGTCCGCCAGATGGCTGTGCACAACCAGCAACGCATGGATGATCACAAAGGCATAAGCCCAGGATCCGAGATGGGCGAATTGCAGCAGCCCGAGGATCAGGATCAACAGCGCAACGTTCAGCAGGAAAGCCACGATCCGTCCGCACAGCAGAATCGCCAGCGGCGGAAGGAGAATGGCGAGGAAATATCGCATTAACCACTCACCGTCGAATCCGTTAATTTGATACTCAGCTTAGCTGATAGCGCCGGTGTATGCAAGGACTAATGCGGAATCTAGCGGTAAAAACAAATGCGCCGCAATACAGCAAACGCCTCTTATTCCAGCGTGGCGCTTTCGCCGTATTGTGGACAACTGACCTTCCAGCCGGTTTGCGCCGCGAGTTTTTCTTGCAGTGTGCGCGACGCTTCCGGTTCGCCGTGCACGATGAACACCTCCTGCGGCGGCTGCTTGAGCGCCGTGGCCCAGCGCAGCAGGCCGCGCTGGCCCGCATGGCCCGAGAAACCATGAATCTGCTCGATTTGCGCCCGAATCGGCCGCTGCTCGCCGAACAGCCGGATTTCCTTCGCGCCGTCCACGATGATCCGCCCTAGCGTCCCCACGGCCTGGTAGCCGACGAAGAGAATCGTGCTCTCCGGACGCTCGATGTTCGCCGAGATGTGGTGCTTGATCCGGCCGCCGGTGCACATGCCGGAGCCGGCCATCACGATGACCGAGCCTTTGATCTGGTTGATCGCCTTCGACTCCGCGGTGGTCCGCGACATCTTCAGCCCCAGATAATCGAACGGCGAACGGCCCTGATGGATGCGGTCCAGCATCTCCTCATCGAAATACGCCGGATTATCTTTGAAGACTTCGGTCACGCGGATCGCCATCGGGCTGTCCAGAAAAGTCATGATTCGCGGGATTTTCTTTTGAATGCGCAGGCCGCTCAGGTAGTACATCAGCTCCTGCGAGCGCTCGATGGAGAACGCCGGAATCACGATGTTGCCGCCGCGCTGGATCGTGGAGTTGATCACTTCCTCAAGCCGTTCGCTGGGGTTTTCCGTTTCCGGATGGTTGCGGTCGCCATAGGTGGATTCCATCACCATGCAGTCCGCCTGATCGTACGTCGCGGGATCTTCCAGAATCGGACGATCCCAGCGTCCAAGGTCGCCGGAAAACACAACCGTGCGCGTCTCTCCGTCGCGCTGGATGCGCACCTTGATCGTGGAGGAGCCCAGCACGTGCCCCGCGTCGTGGAATGTCGCAGTGATCCCCGGCGCCACTTCCACGTCCTCTTCATAGAAGCATGGCTCCAGCAGTTCGCACGCGCGTTCGGTGTCGTCGATGGTGTACAGCGGAACATAGGGATGCGGGCTTTTGCGGTTTTGCTTGCGGTGACGCTTTTCCTTCCATTTCACGTCTTCCTCCTGGATCTTCGCCGAATCGAGCATCACGATGCGCGTCAGGCTGGCCGTCGCGCCGGTGCAATGCACCCGGCCGCGGAAGCCCTCTTTCACTAGTTTCGGCAGCAGTCCGCAATGATCCAGATGGGCGTGCGTCAGCAGCATCGCGTCGATCGATCGCGGATCGATGCGGAAGCGCTCCCAGTTGCGATCCTGCAACGCCCGCTCCTGATACAACCCGCAATCGACCAGGATGCGCGTGTCGTCCACTTGCAGCAGATGCCGGCTGCCGGTCACGTTTCCCGCCGCCCCCAAAAACTCAAGATGCGCTTGCATGTGTCAAGTCCCTTGATGTAGATTTCGATAAGAAGAATATTCAAGATGGCAACATCCTGAACGGCGGCCGGCGCAATGGCAAGCGTGAAAGCCAAAAAACCAAAAAGTCCAACCCATAATGGGGAAGGGCGCGATGAATTCCTTTGATGACATCTATAGCGTTTCAAGAAGAAAAGCACTCGTTAACGAAGATGAAATCATTCGTGCTGAAATGAACTTGGAAGGCGAACTCCCTGTCGGATATGGCCACTTTCTCATGGAATATGGAATAGGTACTTTTTCCGGTTATATGCGTTTGTTGCGCCCATTCCAAATCATTGAAGCAAAGAAAGAAAATACGGAGCTTTTAATGCATGACTTTTGGGATAGAGGAGAAAATATCCCAAGCCTGGAATTGCGATCTAAAATGATCGTTTTTGCGGATTCAACTTATGGAGATTCATTTGCTTATCTTCCTGCCCAGCCCAATTGGTTTTTCATTTTTCCTCGTCATAATGATCAGATATTTCAAGTTGGGTCTTGTTTTTTCGATTTAGTCAAATGGTTGTTATGTTCGGGCGATATGGTCACGTCTTTCAAGTACCAATATTTTGACCCATATAATGAAAAAATTTCCATTCGATTTAAAATTCCTCAACCTTATCCAGAATTAACGCATATGAAGGATATATTTTCCGAGTTAGGTCAGCATGATTATATTTATCAAACGGATGAGTACCTACTGTATTTTATTCAAGATGCAGGATTGCTTTTTCATTATAATAAATCGAGATACTCTGATTTTGATAATTATATGCAATTATTTGTATCTTTTGACCGAGAATCGAATATTCTTTCCAGTGTCTATCAAGTATTCCAAGGCATGCAATTGCGAGCTATCGAGACAAAAGGCATTGATCTTGATGACATCAAAATATATGAATTGAAGGAGTGTTGAGGTTGTATAATGACTGAACCGCAGGATCCATATGTCGGCAAGATGATCGGCGAGTGCCTCGTCCGGCGGCCGATTAAGCGCGGCGGCATGGGCGCGGTGTATCTGGCGTTCGACCATATCCTCAAGCGCGAAGTGGCGATCAAGGTGATGGATGTGGCGTGCCGCCGTGACGACGACGCGGTGCGCCGGTTTCATCGCGAGGCGCGCATCCTCGGCGGACTCAACCATAAGAACGTGGCGCAGGTGCATCGCGCCGGACAATTCAACGGCATTCCGTATTACGTGATGGAGTACATCGACGGTCCGTCGCTGAAGGACTTGCTGAGCGAAAAGGGCAAACTCACCGGCAGCCGCTGCGTGAATTATCTGATCCAGGCGGCGGAAGGTCTGAGGGCGGCCGCCGATCAAAACGTCATCCATCGCGACGTGAAACCGGCGAATATCATGGTCACCAGCGAAGACGTGATCAAGATCGTCGATTTCGGCATTTCCAAGATTCTGGACGAGGACACCTACAAGACGCAGACGGGCATGTTCATGGGCACGCCGCGCTATATGGCGCCGGAGCAGACGCGCGGCTATGAAGTGGATCGCCGCACGGATATCTATTCGCTGGGCGCCACGTTTTACCACCTGATCGCCGGGCGGCCGCCGTTCGATTCGGATTCGGCGCTGCGGTTGATGGAGGCGCATCAGAACGATCCTGTGCCGGACATCAAACTGCTCGCTCCGCATACGCCCGACCGCGTGTGCAACATCATCTACGGCATGCTGATGAAGCGCCCGGACGATCGCTTCCAGAATTACAACCAGATCATCGCGGCGTTGCGCAACATTCACGGCAAGGTGACGCAGGATCTGGCGTCGTTCGACTCCATCGTCCAGCATGATCTGCCGCCCATCTCGCCCGCGGATAAGGCGAGAGCAACGCCCCTCAGCCTCGATGACCGCATGTCCCTGGAGCGTGAAGAGGCTGAGCGCAGGCATTCGCGTTTCATCCTGATCACCGGCGTGGTTGTGGTGGTGGCGCTGGTGCTCGCCGTGATGTTTCGCCCAAGGACTCCGCCGCAAACGGCGGCCCCGCCCCCCACGAACCGCGCGGCCAGCGAGATGAGCGCGATGATGAAGACGCTTAAGGAAGCTCAGGACATGAACCAGGAGATGCGCATGAAGCAAGCCCGGCAGATCTGGGAGTCGGAGAATGCGCTCAACTCTCCGGACGCTCCCCCGGATGCTTCCGGTAACGCCAAGATTCAAAAGGATGTCCTGGACGATATTTACGAGTAAGATTTCTAGCGCGGCTTGGGGCGGCCTTGCGAGGGATCGACGGCCTCCCATTTCTCCGCAGGCTGGCCGAGGCGCTCGATGGTTTTGCGCGCAAGAATTTCAATGAAGCGCGGATCAGCGTTGAGGCACGGCAGATAAAGCGCGTCGTCCCACTCGAAATCGCTCAACGCGGCCTTTCCTTCATTTTGCGTTTCATTGTTATCAGCCATGAAGCCGAAAGGGAAATACACCACGTGTCGAATCCCATCGCGCTGTGCGCGCCGTGCGCTTTCCGTCACGTCCGGCTGAGTCCATTTGCCGCCGAGCTGGTGATTCAGCCAACCGATGCGGACCTTGGCGAAACGCTGCATCAGCCTCCGCCGCACGCCTTTCGCCAGCGTCATTAATTCATCCGCGCCATTCGGGATGGAATCGGGAAGCGTGACGATCGTGCCATGCGCGCCGAGGATCAGGATCGACTTGCGGCAGCGCGCCTCGTCCCAGCCATGCCGCTCGCAATGCTCCTCGATGTAGCACGCCATCAACTCCGCCAATTGTTCGTCATAACCGAAGCCCAGCACGTAGCGCGGCGGCGGCAGCGGATGAGCGCCGTTGCGCGAGACATGAAACTCATGCAAATCCGTGCGGCTGATCCCGCCGGTGAAGTCGCTATCGCTCATATACATCGGCAGCAGCAGCAGCTCGTCCGGCGGATTCCGCGCCCATTCCGCAAGCTTCTGTTTCAGGTACGGCGGCCGGAACTCGCGCACCAGCTCGCATTCCCACTGCGCGTCCGGATGCAGCGCAGATAATCTTTCCTGCAGCAGTTCCACTTGGCGAGCGGTGATTTTCTCCAGCGGCGAATGGTAGTTGATCGCAGCAAACATTTTCCGCCGCCCCCAGCCGCGTTTCAGCGCGATGTACGGCGGAATCGGCCTGGGGATCGGCGCCACGCGCAGCGTCAACCGCCGCAGGATCGAATAGGAGTATTTTATCTGCTCCCAAAGGCCGTATCCCCACGGCTCACCATATGTCAGACAAACAACTTTGATGCGTCTGGATTTTTGATTCATCACAAATGAATCCTCTTATCAGAAAACCAACTGATACGTGCTGGCATTCGCATGCGATATATTATCGAGCGCAACCGTTTTGTCAATGTGTGTGGTTTATTTTTGCATGCGGCGCGGAAGGTTCTTTAATATAACGATGAACGTTTGAATATCATCTTTATCGATTCCCGGGATCGTCATGATGTGATCGGCATGGGGCAAGTGTCTGTAAACAGCCCCCAAAGTTGATTTGATTTCGTATGCCTGTCGCTCAGTGATCCATGTGTATCCTTTTTGGTGCAATGCTTTGCAGGCAAGCGTCGACTCCGCATAACGGCCAAAAAACGCAACGACAAAAAGCGGTGAAAAAATGAAGAGCGCGCAAATAGAAAATAGAAGTGAATAAGCCGATACATGTAAAAATAAAAAGAACGTTCGACTAGTCGATGTGCTGCTGAAAGGTATTCCGTTTTTTTGCGAGATATAAAGCGAGATTGACACGGTTAGAAGTAAAACACAGAGTGAAATGGCGATAAACAACTTGAAGTAGCTATATAACGGCGAGGCGTTGGGTGCACGTTCCGGTTGCTTGATTTTTCGGCTCATCCCCTTGATCCTTATGATGGATAGCAAAGTTGTGGCGCTGGTATCATGCTTAACAGCCGTGTGTTCCAATTATTCTGGCAAATAAAATCTGCATCGGATTTCCATATTCGAATTTTGTATTTTGTGTTGTTGGTGCATTGTAACGCATGATCCCACTCATGCGTTTCTTTGCGGCTTCGCGTCTTTGCGTTGATTCGGTTCAATTCGCCCGTTATTTGCTCTATATGCGGCCGTTGATCCGCGCTGCCCTTAGACATGCTTCACAGAGCGGAATCCTGAATAGCCTTTTCCAGGAGTGCCAGAAGATCGAGTTCCGTCGCCCAGCGCCGCAGATATTCTTGATCCAACAAGCCTCTCTGCACTTTGAGAACGCCCAAAGCATCATTCCATTGGCGCTCCGAAACGGACGCTGAGCTCCTCGAATGCCCTGACAACAGGTTGAATGGCTGCGAGAAGGTCCGGTTTGTTCATGATGTTTTTTCATCCAGGTATTTACGAAGCTGATCGGCCAGCTGATCGCCGTAATAATAGGAGATGAAATTCAAACGCAGCTCTTTTTGATTCAAGCCGGGATTGGCTCGTGTGATCGCCCGGCGGGAAAGTTGAATGACGCTTGCGGATATCGAACGTATTCTCGACATTCTGCTGGCCATGCTTGCGTTGCGGATCAGTGATATTTGCAGTTCTTCGGCTGCCGGATGCGTGTCAGAAATTTGTTTTCGCGGATTCATTTTCCGATTCATCCTCATATGCGCATGAGCGTCGATTCAACCGTTCTATTTCTCGTTCTGGATGCGCGAGATGATGCCACGCGTGGCGTTTTGCTTGGGCGCGCCGACGATGGCGGTGCGGATGCCGAGGCGGTCGTTGGTGGCGCGCTCGGGCACGCTGTCGCTGGTGTAGTCCGTGCCCTTGGCGTGCACGTCGGGCAGCAGTTTCTCCAGCAGCGCATCCACGCTGGGCTCGTCGAACAGCACGACGTAATCGACCATCTCGAATGCGGCGAGGATCTCCGCTCGTTCGACTTCAGGCAGGATCGGCCGGCCTTCGCCCTTCAGTCCGCGCACGGAGACGTCGCTGTTCAGCGCCACGATCAGCGTATCGCCCGTTTCCGCGGCGCCGCGCAAGTAGGACACATGCCCGCCGTGGATGATGTCAAAGCAGCCGTTCGCCAGCGCCACGGTTTTGTTTTCCGCTTTCAATTGCTCTACGATCCGCCGCATTTCATCGGCGGATTTTATTTTTAAATGGGCCATGATCGACTGCCTGCCTCCTGAGAATCGCGTGTGATGAGCGGCAATATGTCACGCAAAGACGCAATGCGCAAAGCATTTTTGATTGTTGGCCTTCGAATAATCCGGCGCTGACCCGTCCGAGGGCCGCATCCCACATGGCTGGTCCAGCAAGAATGCCATCAGCCGAAGCATGGTCGCTGCCATCTCCCGCGATAGCACATTGCTTACTAATCTCTCATGACCGGTCCATGATTTCTTTTCCTCTCAACCATCCACTCTGCATACGTTCCTGTTCAATTGCCCGGTTCCTGGCTTCATTGACTTCCCTGAGAAATCTCTCCTCCATCGCACGTAGATACTCCTTGTTATACTTTCCATCAGGCGTCCTGATTCCAGCCTGAATCTCTGCTTGGAAAGATCGAGCGGCGGCACCTCTGATTCTTTCCCGCTCCTCTTTTCCCTCAGCCCACTGCCAATCCTGCCAGGCTATAATACGTGCGGCGAGTTTACTCTCGACGAGGTATATCGATTGATTGTGAGTGAATTCGTCTTCGCTGACCGGGAGATAATATTGTTCCCGGCGCCAATTCAGATATTCAGCATAACTGGCGCTCGTAACGGCCTGTAAGTTGAATGCTTCGAAGTCTCTCTCCAACCAATCACCTAACGTCGCCTCTTCCACGATTTCCCGCAAGTATTTCAAATCGCTTGGATCAAGCGTGTCGTGCCATTCCGTTCCTTTTAATTCCAGGAACTCACGGGCTCTGTACAAAGAGGCTACGGGCAATCGCTTCGACTTATTGCAGAAATAAGACCAAACACTAAAGGAGCGCTCTGACTGCACCTCATCCACGGCATCCGCTTCGCTGACGAATCGGCCCCGCGAGGCATTCCATGCTCGCCATTGAGCAATGTGAATATCAAACTGATCGCTCTGCTGTTCTGGATGTTCGCGGAAATGCTGTTGAAACCAGAAAAAACCGGGATTCTCATAATCGGTTGGCGTGTCGAACGTCCAGCCTCGGCTCTGCGCATCTTCCACTAATCTGCGAACCTCCGATTCTTCATATCGCTTTCTTTGCTCAGCCTCATCGAGCTCCTGACGCCTCTGCAACTCCTTGATAGCTTCAGCGCGTGCGTCGGCTGTTTTCAGGCAATAAATGAAGGAGTAAATAAAAACCGCGACCGTGATGCCGCCTCCAACCCAAAGACCCGCCACAGCAGTTCTCGCAAATGAAAAGCGATAAAAAGCGAGCGGGAATAAAGCGAAAACAAATGCCACAATTCCCCCGGCCGCGAGGCCCACTACGCTAAATCCTAACGCTTCGCCAAAAGCCGTAGGTAAAATATGCTCCCACCATACGCGACGAGTCATTCTGCAAATGTCTGCTTCATCAAAGGCTTTGTCCATTATCGGCGCCTCAATGTTTAACGTTCATCATAAAATCGTAATGGTATAAAATCAATTTACTGAATCATCTGACGATAGTCTTGCAAATACAATTTTTTTCCGTGTATTCCAGCAGCGCCTTGCTTAACTTCACTGCTATTGCGTTGAATTTACTCAAACATGTCTTCCTGCGTGGCCTGGATCGGCGGATTGGCCGTGGCGGGCAGGTCGCCTCGCGCTGTTTGGATGCGGAGTTTTTGATGCGGCTTGGCCTCGCCGGGAGCGCGCAGGAGTTTTTCGCGTAATTGCCCGCGCTTTTCGCCCGGCTCCAGCAGATAAACGACGGAGTATCCGCGCTCCAGCACGGCTTTCGGATTGAGCGCGTTCAAGCGCCCGGCCAATCGTTCGAAGCGCGCCGTTTGCGCGTCATGCAAGCGCCGCAAGGCATGGCGTTGTTCGGCGTCATTGCGTTCCAGCCGCTGCTTACGGTCATGCAACAGCGTCCGCAGGGCGCGATCGCCGCGCCGCCGCGCGTCATCGAGCCGTTGCTGGAATTCCCGCACGCGATCCAACGGACGCCGCATTCCGTAACTCGCCGCCAGCATCTCCACATGCCGCCGGCGTTCGCCGATTTGGTCCAGTGCCGCGCGCCGGAGCCGCCGGGAAAGCTGCGCCAATTTCTCGCCCAGCTCGGCCTGGTCTTTCGACACTAATTCGGCCGCGGCGGATGGCGTGGGCGCGCGCAGGTCGGCCGCGAAGTCGGCGATGGTGAAGTCGATCTCATGCCCCACGGCGCTGATCACAGGCAGGCGGCTGGCCGCGATGGCTCGCGCCACGCGTTCGTCGTTGAAACACCACAAGTCCTCGATCGATCCGCCGCCGCGCGCGACGAGGATCACGTCCACGTTGTCCAGTTCATTGAAGCGCTCGATGCCGCGCACGATCTGCGGCGGCGCCTGATCGCCCTGCACCAGCGCGGGGCAGATAATCACGCGCAGATTGGCGAAGCGCCGCGTCAGCACGTTGAGGATGTCGCGGATCGCCGCGCCCGTGGGCGAGGTGACCACGCCGATGCGCTGCGGCAGGTATGGGATCGGCCGTTTGCGCGCGGGATCGAACAGCCCCTCCTTTTCCAGCTTGTCCTTGAGTTCCAGGAAGCGCTTGTGCAGATCGCCAAGGCCCTTTTCCTCCATGCTTTTCACGACGAGCTGATACTGGCCGCGCGGGGCGTAGACGGATATTTCGCCGCGCGCCAGGACCTGCTTGCCGTCCTCAGGCTCGAATTTCAGCCGTCCGCGCTGGCCGCGAAACATGACGCAGCTGATCTGCGCCGCTTCGTCCTTCATTGTGAAGTATGCATGGCCCGACGCCGCCGGGCGCCAATTGGAGATTTCGCCCTCCACTTCCACTTCGCCGATCTCAATTTCCAGCAGGCGTTTGATCGCATGCGTCAGCTGCGTCACGGTCAGCGCATGCGGAGGCGCGGCCGGATCGTTCGGCGGTTCCGGAGAAAATAGGGATTCTGGATCAGACATGGCAGTCACTATAGCGGGAGCGCTTTAACGTGTCCAGTGTGTAACAAGGCATGCCTTCGAAATCGAAGGATTGGGGATCGCAAAGATATGAAAATCCGGGAACGAGCATTACGCGTTCCCGGATGGAAAGCATTCAAGTCCGTTGATCGGCGCTTGCGATTATTCCTGCGCTGTTGCTTCGTTTTTAGCTGCGTTGAATTTCTGCGTCAGGCGGGAGATCTTGCGCGCGGTTTTGTTGGGATGCACCGCTCCCTTGGCGCTGGTTTTGCCGGCCACGCTCTGCGCTTTTTGCACCAGCGTCGATGCGGCTTCCAGATCGCCGGATTCGATCGCTTTTTGCGCACGGGAGAGCGTGGTGCTCATGGCGTGCTTGATCGCACGGTTGCGCTCACGGCGTTGTTCATTTTGACGGACGCGTTTTGCAGCGGATTTTTTGTTTGGCACTGTCCTGACCTCGGAATAAAATATCGAGCTGTTCGTATGCTTTTATGCATCAAAGGGGGAGTTTTCTATCCCTTGCCTGAGCATGAGTCAAGGGGAATTTACGGCTTTCTTGAGGAAATATCGCTCTTGGGACCGTCATGCGGCAGCTTTGATTCCGGACTGGACAGTGCGATGAAAATGGTCTATAAAGCAATTAATAAAGCAATTAATGCTTGCACGTGAAAGCATTTTACGAGATTTTCACTCTCTAATGATGAAGACAAACAATTTCATTTTTCATTCCGTAGTTCGCACCAGACTGCTGATGGCGGCTTTGTTCGCTCTGTCAACAGGATTTACGCATGCCTTGCCGCTGCAGTTGAACCTGTTTTCCTATCCGGCCCGCGCGCCGCAGGTGGCGGTTTTTGGCGATGCGGATTACGCCGTCGTTTGGCAGGGGACGCTGGATGGGCGCGAACGCATCATGATGCGCCGCTTCCAAAACGGCGCATGGAGCGCCGAACAGCCGGTCGATTCCGGCCGTGAGGGCCAGCATCTGAGCCCGCATGCGGCGGCGGATGATTCCGGCGCGCTGCATCTGGGATGGGTGCTCCGCACGGCGGATCCGCGAGCGGGCGACGTGGTGTGCTATGCCCGGCGTTCCGCGCAGGGCGATTGGCGCTATGAGGAATGGCCGCTGGCGGATGGAACGCTATGCGACACGCTGAGTTTGTTGCCGTGCGGCGGCAAGGCGCGGATCGCGCTGCATGCGGTGAGCGCCGAAACGAGCGACATTCTGTTGATCGACATTCCGGTTTCGGCCGCCAGACCGGCGGAGATGCAATACCTTTCGCCGGACAGCGGCCCCGAGATTTTCAATTTGTATCCGATGCTTTTCAAACAGGCTCCGGCGGAAGTGATGTGGTATCGCTCCAGCGCGCAGGGCTTCGATCTGATCGGCGCGTCGCAACTGGGCTCCGGGGAATGGGAGTTGCTTGGCGCGGAGGAGCTGCTGCCGGCGATCAACGCGTCGCGGCTGCCGTTGATCCGCGAAAGCGAGAACGGCGAGCCGATCGCCGTCTGGCATGAGCCGCTTGACGGAGTAGATCGCATCTGGCTTGTGCTTGGCGGTTCGGCCTCGGGTCCGGTCATCATCGACGATTTGGCCCGGCAAAACAACCGCGTGCCCGATGCGGCAGTGGCGCCGTCCAGCGAGATCGCTGTGGCGTGGGTCGGCGAAACGCAGCAAGGCAACACGATTCAATACAAAATTCTGGATTCGAATCTTTCCGTTTCCGGCCGCGTGGATTCCGCCGCTCCGAACAGCGCCAAGCCGGTTGCGGCATTCGCTCCCGGCGGCAGGCTTTTGCTGGCCTGGCATACGAACGACACGCAGGACGCAGGCGATATTTACTTCGAGATCATTCCCCGGTAGAAGAGTTTAGTGTTCAGAGCATAGAGGTTAGAATGCTCTGTCGATAACATTGCATTTGTGAAATTCTCAGGAAATCGGCGTCTGTATTGATGTTCTAAAAAGAAGGATTGATGCCTCAAGTCAATCGTTTTGAGGATGCGGCTGAGAATAACAGGGAGCACAAAACTCCGAATTCCAAACTCTGAACACTGAGCACTAAACTCTAAACCTTCACGAAAGTCCACTTATCGCATGAGCGCATCGTCTTCCGCCATCCGCATCCTCGGAATTGATCCGGGGCTGGCCAACACCGGATGGGGCATGGTGGAGCATGAGGCGCAATCGATCCGCGAGTTGGATAGCGGCATCGTGGTCACGGACGCGGGCGTTTCGCTGGCCGAGCGGCTTCAGGCGATCTACGACGGCGTCCATCAGGCTGTTTTGCGCTGGCAGCCCGGCGCGGTGGCGGTGGAAAGCCTCTTTTTTGCGAAGAACACCAAGACGGCGATGAGCGTGGCGCAGGCGCGCGGCGTGGCGATCCTCGCCGCAACGAAGGAAGGCGCGGAGTTTCATGAATACACGCCGTTGCAGATCAAGCAGGCCGTGGCCGGACGCGGGCGCGCCACCAAGGAGCAGGTGATCAAGATGGTCCGCGTGATCGCCAACGTGCGCGAGGAATCGCTGGCTGACCACACCGCCGATGCCCTCGCCGCCGCGATCTGCCATTGCAATTTCGCCAAATTCGAAAGCCGCCGGAAAATTTTCGGGCGGTGAAGAGCAGAAAATGACATACCCACACGATGCACAACCAGTCGAAAACATGCGCAAACTCGTGCTGGCCACGGGTAACCGGCACAAGGTTGGCGAACTGAAAAGCATGCTGAGCGCGCTGGATGTGCAGGTGCTTTGCCTGGCGGATTACCCGGACGCGCCGGAGGCCGTGGAGGATGGTGAGACCTTTGAGGCCAATGCGATTAAGAAAGCCATGCACGTGGCGCGCGAAACCGGCGAGATCGCGTTGGCGGACGATTCCGGTCTTGTGATCGAGGCGCTCGACGGCCGCCCCGGCGTGCATTCCGCACGCTACGCGCCGACGAACAACGAACGCATCGCCCGGGTGTTGCATGAGATGAGCGGCGTGCCCAAGGCCGAACGCACGGCATGGTTTGTTTGCGTGGCGGCCGTGGCGGATCCGGAGGGGAATGTCGCCACGCGCAAGGGAACCTGTGAGGGGCGCATCACGCAAAATCCCTTTGGTTCCGCCGGTTTTGGCTACGATCCGATTTTTTACGTGCCTGAACTCCGCCAGACCATGGCGCAGCTTGCGCCGCCGGCGAAGAACCGCATCAGCCATCGCGGAGCGGCGATGGATAAAATGTTGCATTTGCTGAAGAGTATCTTTATGGATGGCGTCTCGGTTCATCAATTGCCGGAGGAAGATCCGGACTGAGCGTCGGAGCTTCTTTTTGATGCGAGGGCGCAATGATCAGGCGAGATTTCTGGACTGCACGGCTCCTTGACGGCATCGGACTTGCCGCGCTGCTCGCAGCTGCCGCCGCATTTCGAATCTATCTCTTTTTGCAGAATAAATTCGCCATCGACTCGGATCAGGCCATCGCCGGGATCGGCGCGTTGCGTTTATTGGCCGGCGGCAAGCACTACTGCATGCTGCCGGGGCAGAACTACAACGGCGAGACCTACACTTACTACCTGCTGCCGTTCCACCTTTTTTTTGAACCCAGCGCCGCGCTGCTGCGGCTGGGCATGCTGCCGTTGACGTTGCTGCTGATCGCATCCACCTGGATGGCTGCGCGCAGCGTGTTCAACAGCCGCGCCTGGGCCTGGGGCGCGGCGCTGATGGTGGCCGTTTCGCCGTCCATGGTCACGGATTGGCTCATGCGGTCATCGTCGCTATACATCGTCGATATCATCTGCCTGAACTTCTCATTGATGCTCTTTCACTGGATGCTGCATGCGCCGCCGGAACTGCAATGGACGCGGCGCAAGCAGGCGGCTGCGCTGCTCTGCGGCTTCCTGCTGGGCTTCGGCCAGTGGGCGCATCAATCCATGGCGATTGTGATTCTCGCGGAAATTCTGGCGTGTTTGATCTTGCCCTCCCATTTCAGCTTTCTGGGCGTCTTGCATCCGTTTCGCAGCGAGCGCCGTCGCGATTGGCGCCAATGGCTGCCGGGAAACGTCGTGCAACTCGCCTTGATCGGGACGTGCCTCGGATTGACCGCGCTGTTCCTGTATGGAGGGCTGCCGCATCATTTATTGCCGCACGGAGCGATGAAAATCCTCGCGCCCGCCGCCGTAGTTTTATTGGGAGCTCGCTGGGCGCTCGCTCGATGGCTCGAGCGCGAGAAGCCGTGGTATTATCTCTCTCCGGCGCTTTTTTTCGCGGGGATCTGGCTGGGCGCCTTGCCCATCGTGTTTTACATCTGGGTTCATGATAATCAAGTTCTGTCCGCCGAGTTTGTGAAGGATTTTGCGACGATGCGGCAGCAGTTTTATGCGATCTTTCATACTGCGCTGCCGATCCTGCTGGGATCGCGCCAGAACTGGAACACCGCCTTCCCCGCGCCGTTGTGGTGGAAAATCGCTGTTTCCACGATCCACGGATGCGGAGTGTTGTGCCTGATGGGGGCAATTGT
Organism: Candidatus Sumerlaeota bacterium; assembly: GCA_016928995.1. GTDB lineage: Bacteria > Sumerlaeota > Sumerlaeia > JAFGJS01 > JAFGJS01 > JAFGJS01. The sequence continues at coordinate 19,415 of JAFGJS010000145.1, forward strand.
GCAATCCCTGTGGCGCCGGCAAACGCCGAGTTTCAGCGTGGTTGCGATTCTCCTGATCGCAATCATTCAAATTCTTTTAATCAGCGCCACGACGCAGGGCAGCTTTATGCTGGAGCCGCGTTATACCTTGAACCTGTATTGGATCTGCGCGATAAGCTTTGGCGCGTTATTGGGCGGTTTGGCGCGCCTCGGCCAAAATTCAACGAAGATGCGATGGATCGCCATTGCTGCCGCTTTGCTGCTTATGGCCGCTGTTTTGCCCTTCAATGTATGGAACTGCCTGCATGGTCCGCCGAAACGCACTGTGGGAACCACGGGTTTGTATGCGGATGAAATCCAGCTCATGGACCGGATGCGCGAACTCAACCTCCACCGCGCTGTATGCGTCTTTCCGGGAGAGTCATACTGGTTCTGTTACAAATGGTCCTATCTCTCCGGGGAAGAGTTCATTTTCGCCCAGATCAACGATCCGAATTTGGCGTATGTCCGCTCGAACCGGTATCAGCGCGAGGTGCACCTGAATCCCATCGAGTGCGTTGTCAGCGTCAACGATGAGCATCGTCAACACCAGCGGGAGTATTTCGAGCGACAGGGCATTGAATTTGTCGAAGAGCAAATCGGCAGATTAACCCTCTTTCACGGCTTTATGCTGGATTATTTGCCGCCGGATTATTGATCGTGCGAAGCGGATTTTGCGATGGAACGCTTATTGGGCCGCCAATTCCAGCGTCTGCGGACGCGGCTTCACTTCGAAGGCACATTCCGCCCAGACGAGCCTATCCTTGGAATAAAGCGCGAATTCGTTTTGATGCTTATAGTAATAATCTCCATGAAAGCCAGATGAACGATACGGCGTATCGCTGCGGGTAAAGTCGCGCGGCAAATCCGCGAAAACGATCCGAAGAGCATAACGGCCGGGCGATGTGGGCGCGAGAAATTCGCCTTCACGAATCAGGACGCACCCGGCGACGGTGAGACTGGATACAAAGTAGCCTTGCTCCCACTGCTTGAACACATCGAAGCGGTATTTGCCTTCCAGATTCTCCAGGGCTGTGGCGGTGACGGAGAACTTGACGCGCGATCCCGGAGCGACGCCTTCCGGCACGCCCCAGGCGATTTTTTGCACGACGTCCGAGGAGTGAATTTCATCCGGATTGAACTGGTTTTCCGGAAATTCCGCGGCCAGGAAATCCATGCGGCGTGGATCCACCCATGCGCTATAGGGAATGGAGACGCGCTGCAGGGACTGTATTTCGTCAATCGACGCGAGGAAAACGGCGTTGCGCGAGGCCAATTCAAGCATCCCGGAGATGTGCACACGATCCTGTTCATCCACGCCGTCAAACCAGGCGCCGGAACCGTCGCATAACTCCAGATACAGCGCATCCCGATTGGCATAGCGGTCCAGCCGTTCGATCTCCATCAGGAACACTTCCAGGATCAGCGGTCCGGTGGTCATCCCGAGCGTTTGGCGGGCTTCCATCAAGGACAATTTTTTCGCGCACGAGAGTTGCGCCAGGGATTCAACGCTGGTCGTCGCTTTGTCAGTCTTCAGAGCCTGGATCGCGGTGTCATGCACAGTGTGCCGTGTACCATCGGTCAATGTGATGACGTACGGCTGGTCGATTTGCGCGTCAGAGCGGTTGATCAGGCATAAGCCGATAAAAATGAGATAAAGCACGAAAGCGCCAGGAGATGATTTCATGATGATCCGCTCCTTGAATGACTGAATGAATCTGATGGGGAAAGGCCGTTTTCTTCCCAGACGCTTAGCGCTGGAAATGTTACGTTTCAATTGAGCGATGATCCTTAAGCGCTGATCCCGGTTGACAGCGCATGAGGGGATGTTAAAACAAGGCGTCCGGTTTGCTGGATTGAACCGGAGGCGATCATTTTCATCCGAGGTGCGGATCGTGAAACTGGCATGGCGAATGACATGGGCGGCGGCCGCGCTGCTGGCGATGGTCTCGACAATTGCGTTGAACGGCTGTCTGGATTCCCCGGCGACGCCGGAAGATGAGGATTGGTCGAACCGCGGCGGCGATATGCGCATTGACGGCTTCCGGAATGAATCCACCACCACCGGCACGATCAAAAACATCCTCGTGGCGGAATATGGCTATATGTTCGCGCGCGAGGACCAGATGGATCTTTATAACCTGCGGTTGAGCATGCTGGAGCCGGTCCAGGACGCAGCGGAGGGCGAACCGACATTCCGGGTGACGGGCGTGTTGACGGCTACGACAGGCACGTATTATCTGGATGACAAGGATTTCGGCGAAGGCGTCATCCGACATCAGGGCGATTTGGATTTGCATGCGCCGCGAGGCGATGTTATCGTGTATGACTCGCCAGATCAACGATTACAGGTGCAGGAATTGATGTATTACGACACGCAAAATAATGCCTTGAGCACATCCAGGACTTACGTGCAATATCAACACGATAAGAAGATCGCCAGCGGACATGAGAAGGGCTTCACACGTTATATTCAGTCGGATGGCGACCAGAATACCTTTGGTTGGGGAAGAGTCATCAAATATGAGTACGAACGCAATACGGAGAATTTTGACACGTCGGGGGCCTATGTGGGTCCGGATCCGCGGGAAATCCCCAAACCGCGCAAACGATAATTCGCCTGTTATGCCGCAAATGGCACGTAATTTGAGCGCGCCTTGCTGTTTTTATTGACAGCGGGCGTATTTTTACACAGTCTGTGAATTTCGGACATCAATGGAGGGTGAGGACACCGATACGAAATGAAAAAGCGACTGATATACATAGCGTTAGCGCTGGCTTGCGCGGCTCTCTATACGAATTGCGGATCGAATGAGGACCAATCCAAGCCTGCCGCGCAGAAAGATGAGTGGAAGGCTCCGGCTCCGGCCCGGCCGAACCTGAGTTCTGCCAAGCCCGATCTGCCTGCTCCCACGCCGCCGTCATTGGCGCACGGCTGGTCTGATGAGCCGGACGAGGCGTTGACCGGGGCGCAGGATGACGCGGAAGGCCGGACGTTCGAAATGGATGGCAAGCAATACACGCTGTTCAATCGTAACGCCCAGATGGAACAGTACCGGGAAGATAAGGACCACAATCCTATTTATGTGCAGGCGATCGGCGACGTGGAGTTGATCTCCAACGATTTTCGGCTGCGCTGCCGGCGTTTGGAATACAAGAGCGAAGACGGCCTGATGGTCGCCGAGAAATGGCCGGAAAAGCAGGTGCAGTTGACGCAGGGCGATTCGGTTTCATACACCGACAAACTGGTGAACTACACGCAGAAGGGCGAGGTGCATCTCTTGGGCGACGCTTGCGTGTATCAGCAGAAGGACGGCGACAGCAGCGATATGCGCGGTGATAAAATCGTGCGCAAGGAAACAGAGGACGGAGGCGCCATCGTGGATGTCGATGGGCATCCTGTGCTGGTGCGCAAATCCTCCGAGGAGCCGGCTGCTACTGAAGCGGCGGATCAGAACGCCGACGCGGATGATCAGCAGATCAAGACGCTGGAGGCCAGCGTGGGCAAGAACTTCACGCTGAAGGCTGATCCCGAAAAGGGCACGTTCCACGTGATTTCCAATGCGGCGGGCGAGATGGAGACCTTCACCGCGAAGAACAATGTCAAGCTGGACGCGGAAAACATGGATCTGGAAAGCGATGTGTTCAAGATTTTGGACACCGGCAAGCGTGTCGAGGCCACGGGCGAGCTGGTGAAGATCAAACAGGGCGACGTGGACGCTGAGTGCAGCAAATTCGTGCATTTTCCCGATGACAAGAAAACCGAACTTTACGGCTGGAAAGACAAGCCCGCCACGGTTATTCAGCAGGGCATAAAAAGTATGGCAGGCAAATTTGAACTGACGGAAAACGACGACAATACGATGAATGTCGTGCAAATAGGGAAGCCGATTACGACAGGTCTCGACGATAAAAATGAAGCCCCAAAGACGCCGGCGCCGAAAAAGACTCCGAAACCGGATCAGGGGCGGCGGAGTTTGGAAGCGGAATAAATCTCCAGGGAGTGACGCGATGACTTTGTTTAAACATAAGGATGCTCTCAAGGGCGCGGCAATGCTGTTTGTGGCGCTGTGTGCCGCGACGGCATGGCCGCAGAGCGGGCAGCAGATGGAGATCATGGGCAAGTCGTTCAACCTGATGAACCACTCCGCCGACGGCCGGCAGGAATCGCGCGTGAAGGAAGGCCAGCTGGAGTATCTGCAATCGGTGGGCGACGTGGAATTGCATCAGGGCGAGGAACTCACGCTATACTGCCACCACCTGGAATATTTCGCGGACAAGGGTCAGCTGATCGCGCTGCGCTGGGAGGACAAGCCGGTGAAGGCGTTGCAAAGCGGCACGACGGCCTACGCGGACAAGCTCGTTTACATGGTGGAGGCGTCGCGCATCGAGCTTTATGGCAAGGCCTCGGTGATCAGTGAAGACGCGGAGCAGGTGCGCGAGATTTACGGCGAGACGATCATTCGCGTGATCGATGAGCAGAGCGGCGAGACGACGATTCGTGTGCTGGATCAGCCCGTGATGATCAACAAGCCCTCGGGCGACGCGGCGCAACGGCGGCCGCTGGAGGAGAGCGTCGAGGATGACAGCGCCGCATCGGCGAACGTGGCAGGCACGCTGGGCGATTCCTTTACGCTGAAAGCCGATCCGGAAAACGGCCAGTTCGACATCAAGACCGGACCGCTTGGCGAAATCCTCAAGTTCACGGCATTGCGCAACGTAAGCCTGCGCTCGGAGAAGATGGACATCGACTGTCATCAGCTGGATTTGATCGACGACGGCGCGGAATTCATCGCCGTGGGCAATCCGGTGCTGCTGCGGCAGGGCGATGTGCGCGCCGACTGCCATCGCTTCCGTCATTTTGTGGAGAACAACCAGTCAGTGCTGACCGGCTTCCCGGCGCCGCGTATCCATCAGAAGGAAGACGGCCGTATCGTGACCTCCACAGCGCCGGTCATCCGCATCATGGAAGGCGAGAGCGGGGAGACAACCATCGACTGGCTGGTGGACGAGAGCGGTTTCGCGCAGAAGGGAAAACGGCCAACCTTGCCGCAGATCCAATTCCGCGATCAGGTTGAAACTCAGCATGATGAAGCGGAAGGCCAGCGAGTGATGAAACTGGAATCGATGGCGCTTCGCTGAAATTGGAGTTTGTCTGAGCGGCAAGGAAGGCTTGAATTCGCCGCAAGGCATGGCATCTGAAGGGTGGCGGACCGGGCGTTCGTCCGGCGAAGTTGACATCTCACGAGAATGGAAAAAGTGAATGAAGAACCTGATTACCGGCGCGGCCGGTTTTATCGGCTCCAGCATTGCCAGGCGTTTGATCGCTCAAGGCCAGACCGTGCGCGGCATTGATTGCTTCATCGATTATTATCCTCGTTCAATCAAGGAAAACAATATTGCTCCGCTTCGCGATTGCGCGGAGTTTGAGTTTATCGAAGACAGCCTGATGTCCGTGGATCTGGAGCGTTTGCTCGACGGCGTGAAGGTGGTTTATCATCAAGCCGCGCAGGCTGGTGTGCGCGCCAGCTGGGGCCGGGATTTTGAGATCTACACGGAAAACAACATCCGCGCGACACAGCGGCTGCTCGAAGCCTGCCGGGATCGCACGATCAAGGTCGTGTACGCCTCATCCTCCTCGGTCTATGGCGACACGGAAGACTTGCCGATGCGCGAGACGTCTCCCACGGCGCCGCATTCGCCCTACGGCGTGAGCAAACTGGCGGCTGAGCACCTCTGCCGGCTGTATACGCGCAACTTTGGACTGCATACCGTATCCTTGCGCTATTTCACGGTGTATGGACCTGGACAGCGCCCAGACATGGCGTTTCACAAATGGATCCGCGCGGCGCTGACGGGCAATCCAGTGACGGTCTACGGCGACGGCGCGCAGACCCGCGACTTCACGTTTATCGACGATATCGTGACGGCGAACCTGCTGGCGGCGGAACGGGGCCAGCCCGGCGCGGTTTATAATCTCGGCGGCGGCAATCGTATCGACGTGAACGGCGTGCTGGAACTGCTGGGCGGCATTCTGGGCGATGCGCTGAAGGTCGAGCGGATTGAAAAACAAAAGGGCGACGTGCGCCACACCTTCGCCGACACCACGCTGGCGCAACAGGATCTTGGTTTCAAGCCCGCGATCACGCTGGAAGAGGGCCTGTGCAAGGAAGCTGAATGGATCGAGCAAGTCATCCTCCCGCTGGCCGTCTGAACGCGGTTTTTAAAGACGAAAGCATCTCTCAACGTTCAGTAAATGAATCATCATTTGGGATGGCGCTATTAATAACTTATGGAAGATTGAACCATGATCGAACGTTACACACTGCCGGAAATGCAGGAACTTTGGAGCGAGCAGACGAAATTCGAGACATGGCTCGCGGTGGAGATTTACGCTTGCGAGGCGTGGGCGGAAAAGGGCGCCGTGCCGAAGGAAGCCGTGGAGGAAATCCGGCAAAAGGCCCGCGTGGACGTGCCACGCATCGAGGAACTGGACCTGCAGACGCATCATGACGTGGTGGCGTTCACCATGCAGATCGCGGAGACCGTGGGCGAGGCGTCGAAATGGGTGCATTACGGTTTGACCTCGAACGACGTGGTGGACACGGCGCAAAACATCCGGCTGGTCAAGGCGGCAGATCTGATTCTGCGGAAACTCGATGATAACATCGCGATCCTGCGGCGCAAGGCGCTGGAATATAAAATGACGCCATGCATGGGCCGCACGCATGGCATTCACGCCGAACCGACGACCTTCGGCCTCAAGTGCCTGTTATGGCATGAGGAGATGCTGCGCAACAAGAAGCGCATCGAGGCGGCGCGCGAGACGATCCGCGTGGGCAAGATCAGCGGCGCCGTGGGCACGTACAGCCAGGTGACGCCGGAGATCGAGGCGGACATCTGCAAGCGCGCCGGACTGGAGCCGTGCAGCGTGTCCACGCAGGTGGTGCAGCGCGACCGGCATGCGGAATTCATCAGCGCGCTGGCGATCCTCGGCGCCACGATCGAAAAGATCGCGGTGGAGCTCCGGCACTTGCAGCGCACCGAGGTGCTCGAAGTGGAGGAGCCGTTCGCCAAGGGACAGAAAGGCTCGTCGGCCATGCCGCACAAGCGCAATCCCGTGCGTTGCGAAAACATCACCGGTCTGGCGCGCGTGCTGCGGGCCAACGCCATGGCGGCTTACGACAACGTGGCGCTGTGGCATGAACGCGACATCAGCCACTCGTCGGCGGAGCGCGTGATCCTGCCGGACAGCACGACGGCTGCGCATTTCATGCTGCATCGACTGAATTTCATTCTCGATGGGCTGCTGGTGTATCCGGAGAACATGCAGCGGAATCTGAACCTGACCCAAGGGCTGATCTTTTCACAGCACGTGCTGATCGCCCTGGTGAACAAGGGCTTGCTGCGCGAGGAGGCCTATCAGATCGTGCAGCGTTGCGCGATGGAGTCCTGGAAAACGCGCGAGCCGCTGAAGGATCTTCTGCTGGCCGATGCGGACGGTAAAAAGCATCTCACCGCCGGAGAAATCGACGGCATCATGCAGGTTGAGAAATACATCCGGCACGTGGATGAGGTGTTCGAACGTTGCGAAGTGAAGTGACGATTATTGTGGCGTTGCCAGAATGGGCCAGCCTGCGTCGTCCCAGCTGAGCGGCATGACCAGCAGCGCTGGGCGGCCCGGCGGTGTCGCGTCCGGATCGTAGTAATGGCAGCTGAACCACTCCTGTTCGCCGTCCTTGAGAATCGCGGCGTGGCCGGGGCCGATGTAGCGTCCCTGGCTTTCGATCACCAGAGTCCCGCCGTTTTTCAGCATCTCGCGGCCGTCGCGGTCCACATAGGGGCCGGCGAGTTCGCGGCTGCGGCCCACGCGGATGTTGTACGTGCTGTCCACTCCCCGGCAGCACTGATCCCAATTGACGAACAGGTAGTAATACTCGCCGCGTTGATACAGGTAAGGTGCTTCGATGGCGTTGTTGCGCTCCGGCGCGGCAGCGAGCGCGATGACCGGTCCCGGCGGATCAAGGCGCTTGCCGGTTTGCGGATCGAGTTCGACCAGTTTAATGCCGGACCAATACGAGCCGAAAATCATCCACAGCCGGCCGTCCTCGTAAAACAGCGCCGGGTCAATGGCGTTGTAATCATTGTCCTCGGTCGTAATGATCACTGGGCCTTCGTCGCGCCAGCCGTAAGCCGGATCCTCGGGATTCAGCGTGGCGTTGACCGCCAGCCCGATCGCCGACGTTCTCTTGCCAAAGCGGGAAACAGAGTAATACAACAGATAGCGCTGATCGAGATGGATGACATCCGGCGCCCAAAGGTGGATGCCGTCGAAACCAGGCACGGCTTCCTTCCACCAATCCAGCGGCTCCTCGAAGGTCCGCGGTCCTCTTTCCCAGTGCATTAGGTCGGTGGAAAATTTGCAGCGGCAGCCCCGGCTGGTGTGAAAAATCCAATAACGGTCTCCGCAGCGCAAGATCGTCGAGGGATCATGCGCGACCATGTCGCCGTTTAACCGGGCGGATGAAAATTCCGGCATAGCGTCCGGAGTGTTTGCGCTGATGGATGGTTCGTCATTCATTTTCGTTTGACCTTCCGTTGCGGCGCGCTGGGCGAGTTCGGGCATTTCCGGCAGTGCGCATCCGCAAATCAGCGCCGCAAAACATAATGCGGCAATCCTCATTATTTTAACCTCTATCGTTCATCGTACCGGCGCAACGAAGATTCACTTCAGGGCTGCCAGGGCCGCCTCATAGTCCGGCTCCGTAGATAATTCGCTGACTTGCTCGCTGTACAGCACCGTGTTGTTTTCATCAAGCACCACGACCGCGCGTGAAAGCAGACCATGCAACGGGCCGTCCGTGAGTGTCACACCGTACATCACGCCGAAATTGCCGCGAAAATCAGAAAGCATCAGCACGTTTTCGATCCCTTCCGAGCCACAGAAACGTTTTTGTGCGAACGGCAGGTCCTTCGAGATATTCAGCACCACGACGCCATCGAGCGCCGCGGCAAGCTGATTGAACCGTTTCACCGTCATCGCGCAAACGCCGGTGTCGACGCTGACGCAGATGTTCAGCGCCTTTTTCATGCCTTTGTAAGACGTCAGCGTGGTTTCGGTCAGATCGTCCCTGACGAGTTTGAAATCCGGCGCCGTCGAACCGATTTCCGGCAATTCGCCTGCGGTGTGCACCGGCTTGCCTTTAAATGTGATCCTTGCCATTCGCCGATCCTTTCATCGTTCGCCGCATGAGTGACGGCGGCGTCGGGGTAAGATTGCGACGATGCATCAAGCGCCATTGATAGTTAGATATTTTCTCAAGTTTGGGCTGCGCCGTCCAGATTTTTCTGTCGTTCCGGCTTAGTTCCGTTTTGTCGTGGATTCATTCCATTTGCGGAACCGGTAGCGCCAGACATTGAGCATGCCGCGCAGGAGGATTTTCATATTGAAGGTTGATTCTCCGGCGGCGCGCTCTTCAAACATGATCGGCGTCTCGGCAAAGCGCAATCCGCGGGCCTTGGCGGCGGCCAGCATTTCCTGCACGATGGCCGGGCCGTTGGCGCGCAGGTTGTCCAGGCCAATAGTCTCAAGAGCTTGACGGCTGAATACGCGGAAGCCGGAGGTGCAGTCGCGCACGGGCACGCCGAGCACGAGCTGGGCGTAACGGTTGCCGACGGATGTGATCAGCGTGCGGATCCAGTTGCGACCGCGTTCGCCGCCGCCGGGAACGAGCCGCGAGCCGATCACCACGTCGGCGTTTTGCGCCGCTTCGAGCAGGGCCGGGATGAATTTCGGCTGATGCGAGAAATCGGCGTCCATCTCCACAATATAATCCGCGCCGAGTTCCACCGCGCGTTTGAATCCCGCCGTGCCCGCGCTGCCCCGGCCGCGCTCCGTGGTGCGATGCACCAGCGTCACACGCGGCTCCTCCTGCGCCATGCGGTTGACGATCTCCCATGTGCCGTCAGGCGAATTGTCATCCACCACCACGACGCTCATGTCGTCGCGCAAGGCAAGCAGTTCGCGGATCAACGGTTCGATGTTCTCCGCTTCGTTATACGTCGGCAGCATGGCGAAAATTTTCACGGCGGTGAATCCTGCAATATTGTGTGATCCTGCGCGTGTTCTATTTTTCAGGGCGCCGCCGCGCCGTCAAGCCAGTTTTAACGCCTCAGGATTTGTTTATTGCGATTTTTGGCTCAACGATGTTATTTTTCAAAGACGATATGAAACTCATGTCCAAGAAACTCGGCTATATAGCCTTTCTGCTTGCTCTGGGGCCGCTGACGGTGTGGGGAGCCGCTCCGGTGGCGGATGATGCATTGATTCGGATCACGGCGGATTATCAATACGTCATCGGCAGCGCGGACTACACGGATGCGGACGGCGATCCGGAGGCGGGCAGCCTGTATGCATGGCAGCTCAACAGTGCGCCGTTATCCAACGGAACTGCGCCGCAGTTGTTTTATCTTTCATGCGACGGCGATGCGCTGGCCGGGGATGGCCAGGCGCCGCTGGAAAGCGGATCCGAGCAATTCGGCACAGGCAAATGGGGATCGGCGTTCACGCTAGACGATGGCGGCAGCCTGGCTTACGCGCGCGCGAACAACCTTGATTGGGACGCGGGCACGCTCGGGATGTGGATCGCGTTGCGCGCTGACAGCGACGATCCGATTTACAGTCAAAAAACGCATTACCTGTTCCATTACATGGCGGCGAATGACGATGACATGATCGTCGCCCAGTCGCGCACTTCCGGCATCATCTATTTCGGCGGCAGCGTGGGCGGCGAGTGGCAAAGCGCGTATGGCGGCCGCGCGTCGATGCAGGGCTGGGTGGCCGGCGAGTGGCATCATGTCGCCTGCACCTGGTCCACCGCAAACAATCGCATGCGCTTTTACCTGGACGGCGCGTTGATCGCGGACACCAACGAGGATCATTACTGGGCGCCGCCGTCCACCGGCGACCGGTTTTATCTCGGCGGCAATGTCTGGAACAGCGTGGCGCATTATTGGATCGATGAAGTGCAGATACTCAGCTACGAAGCGGACGGCGACGAGATTCGCGCTCGCGCCGCTCGTTTGTCGGAGCCGCTGCACGGCGAGGTTTGGCTGGCGACGAACACGCTGAATCCCGGCGATATACTGCTTTTTCAATACACTCCTTCCGATGGAACCGGGACCGGAGCGGTCCAGACCAGCGATCCGTATATTTATCTCGGCGTGCCGCTTGGCGATCCCGACCCGCCCAGCACCTTGCTTCCGGCGAATTCGAGCTCCTTCAACCTGACCCTATCCTCCACCGCTCCCTTGTCGTGCCGCTATTCGGTGAATGCGATCATGGACTACGATGCAATGACCGATTTCGATTCCGGGCAGGGCGGTCTCACGCATCAGACCACGATCGAGGGGCTGGATCCGAACACGCTGGTCCTCAACGATGTTTACGTCCGTTGCTCCACTCAGCCCGACTATTTGCTGAGCCTGAAGTACCGCAGCCTGCCCTCGCCCAATGCGCATTATCCGCGCACAGGCAACCTCTGGGGCTGGTGGAACTTTTACGACAAAGGCGTGGAATACATGTCGCGCATCGACCTCTGGCTGGGCGCGGATATGCCGCTGAGTTACAATATGCAACTGCGCAGGCTGAATCCGAACGTGGTGATCCTGACTTCGATCAACACCGTGGAACACAACGGCCTGCCGGACGACTATTACCTCAAGGATATCAACGGCGATAAGATCGAGGTCTGGCCGGACGTCTATCGCCTGAATCTGACCAAACCTGAGGTGGCGGCGTATCAGGCGAATTACGCTTATCAGAAAATTTTAGACAACAACCTGATGGTCGATGGCTGCTTCTTCGATAATTTTTTCGTCTCGCAGTCCTGGCTGGATGAAGACATCCACGGCAATCCGGTGCAGCTGGACGCCGATGAGGACGGCGTCGAGGATGATCCGGATTGGCTGGACGAGCAATGGCGCGCGGGCGTCTTCGCCGAGATTCGCGAGTGGCGGCGCCTGATGCCTTACGCGTTGGCTTCCGGACATCTGCCTGCCGTGGATGAGCCGGACGTCGCCGAGGTGTTCAACTCGGAAAGCATCGGCTTCCTCACTGCCGACGTGCTGGATGGCAAGAGGCCGTTTATCGAAACGTGGCAATATTATCACGACTGGTGCGATAATGGGCTGGAGCCGGACATCACCATGGTCGAATCCTCGCCGCACGATCAGATCGCCTATGGCTATGACTATAGCCCGTTGGAGAAAATCCCCGCGTCCACGCTGGAGTTCGCCAAGAGCTACTATCCCTACGTGCGCTTCGGACTGGCGCTGGTGCTGATGAACGACGGCTACTTCGCCCATGAGTTCGGCGACACCGATCACGGCCAGGATTGGTGGTACGACGAACTGGATTTCGACCTGGGGCATCCGCTGGGGCCGTATCAGCGAGTTGACATCGGCGCCACATCCAGCGGGAACTTGATCGTGAACGGATCGTTTGAAAATCCGATTGGCGATTGGAACTTTTGGGTCAACACGGATTATGGCGCGGAGGCGACTGTTGAGCGCGTCACTTCCGGCGTCGTTGTTGGAACGGCATGTGCGCATGTCAATGTCGCGAATAGCGGAAACGGCACGAACTGGCACGTGAATTTCTATCAGGCGAACCGTTCGCTGACGGAAGGGCAATTGTATGATTTCATCTTCTGGGCGCGCAGCGACATCGAGCGCCCCATCGGCGTCAGCGCGCAAAAAGGCGGCGGAGACTGGCGCAACTATGGAATGTCCCGGGACGTCTACATCGGCACGCAATGGCGTGAATATACCGAGACCTTTGAAGCCAATGAAACCGCCACGGACGCCCGGCTGCAATTCTTCTGCGGAGACGAAGCTGGCGACATCTGGTTGGACGATGTGCGGCTGATCGAACATCCGGCGGATGTGTTCCGCCGCGATTTTTCGCGCGGCGTGGTGCTGCTCAATGGAACCGATGAACGTGTAACCCTGTCGCTTGAGTCGGGCCTTCAGCGCTTGCAGGGCGCTCAGGCGCCGATGCATCAATACATCCTCGACGACACGACCGACGTTTTTAGTTACACTAGCGCCTGGCTGCAGGTTGAGATCGACAGCGGTGAATGGAAATCCAGCGGCCCTTTCTATCACGATTGGGGCGAGGATTGCCATCAGCTGGACTCCGGCGAGACTGGCGAGGCGCAGTGGGACCTGCAATTGCGCGCTGACGACACTTACACGATTCAGGCCTGGTGGCCCGCATCGCCCGATGCGGGCAGTTGGAGTTCACAGGTCGTTTGCGAAGTCGTCGCCGATGGATCGATTGCAACTTCAGCGATGCTCGACCAAACCACCGGCGGCGACGAATGGCACACCATCGCCGCGCTGCCGCTGACGATGTCCAGCGCGCCGTATGTGCGCATTCGCAATGAAGGAACCGGCGCCTGCATCGCCGACGCGCTGCACGTCTTTTCCCAATCGCGCTACAACAACGGCGCCCGCACAGATGAAGTCACGCTCGAACCGCTTGACGGCGTCATCCTTCAACGCTCCCCTCGCGCTGCCAACATGAACTGGGATATTTATCAATAAGTGGTTTCATGCTGATATTCGCTGGGCGGATTATCCAAGGCTCGTTCTGCTGTTGCCGCTCAAAGTGCGATTGACATACAATCTATCAAAACAATACGTTGATATAGAAATAAAAAACTGGTTTTATTCGCGTTGACTGCTAGCAGCCCGTTGAAAAAGTCATTTTCGGGGCAAACCTTGATGCTGGTTTTCAGATCTATTCAGGCAAACGAGTCAA
>JAFGJS010000146.1 GCA_016928995.1 Candidatus Sumerlaeota bacterium
AGGTCGCGATAGCGCGACGCCCGGATCGCCGGCTCGAAATCCTCGCGCCACTTATCGCCAGCCATTTCCATGCTAGGCAAACCGACAATGACCGTTTCGCCGATCTCAAACAAGTGATACATCGCCGGGATCACGACGCAGCTCAACGTCTTGCCGCTCTGCGTGCAGCCGGTGCCCCAGTGCCGCTCGTACCTTCCCGAATCCACCGCCTCGAACCAATGCCGGATCGACGGCTGACTGTCGATCCTGTAACGCGGCAGCCCCGGCTCATCCGGAATCCGGATCTCTTGTTCGGCAAACTCCGCCATCGTGCGCTGCTGGCGCGCCCGGGCATTGCGCGTAAGCCAGGAGTATTCCTTCGCTGTAGTTGGTTTGAGTGCGATGGCCACTTACGTATCCTTTTTTACCAATCCCGCTTCGACTTCCTCGTCAAACTCATCGAGCGCCTGATCGAGAATCACTTGCGCCTTGGGTCCATATTGCCGCTGCAGCGCCGTTCCGGCATTGCGCAATTTCGCCGCAAGGCGCACCATCAATTCGTGAATCTCATCGCGTGGAATCAGGTTCCGTTCCTTCGTGTCATTTTCGATCTGCAACTTGCGCAGACGCTCCCGCTCCAATGGATTGAGTTCTTCCGGATCCTTCTTGTCGTCCTGGCGCAGTTTCCACTTATTCTCCGCGAGGAAATCATGGAACCATTTGACAACTTCATAGAGGTCGATCACCTCGCCGCGAAGCGGGATGCCATGATGATCGGCCTGCTTGTTCAAAACCCACGCCGGCCGTCCTGACATCTCCCGGTAATCCGTCTTGGACACGGTCTTGTAATATTCCTTGCGCCTTTCCTTCTCGCGTTCTTTCTCGATTCTGTTCAACGCCGCCGATTCTCTCGCCGTCGGCTCCACGCCCCGCTTTTGTTTTTCCAGCGCCGCGATCGCCAGACGCCGGTCCGTGTCAGTGACAGCCTTCACGCTTCAATCCTTTCCAGCATCTCGCTTCTGACGTGCTGGGCGATCGCCTTCATCATCAGCGGCGGAACGCAGTTGCCGATGCGATAGAAGCCCCACTTCCAATCGCCGGGAAATTTGAAGTCGTCCGGGAAACTGGCCAGCCGCTTGTACTCCAGCAGGGAAAAAGTCCTGGTGTAAAGCGGGTGACAGCCCACGGACCGCAGGTAGGGCGGCATCGCCTGCGCTTCATGGGCCGGCTTGGTCAACGTGCCCGCCGGCTTGTTCCACTCGTAACGGCGCTGCTGCCCCGCGTATTTCTTGCCCTGCTTCGCCCGGCGCGCCAGCTGCCAGGTCTTCGTGTTGCGGCCCGCGGGCGACTCGTCAATCCACACGTGATCGCGGGCGGGATCGGGCGTGTCGCCCAGATCGCCGATCGCGCTGCGGATGCTCAGCGGCCGCGTCATGGGCTTCGGATGGCTGGGCGCGGGCGTCAGGTCATTGCAGACGCCGATGAAGATCAAGCGTTCGCGCGATTGCGCGACGCCGTAGTGCATCGCGTTCATCAGGCAGCAGCGCACCTGGTAGCCCGCGCTTTTCAGCGTCAGCAGAATCTCCCTGAAGGCCGCACGCATCTTGCCCTTGATCATGCCGGCGACGTTTTCCATCACGAAGACCTTCGGCCGAAGACCGGCAAGCAGCCGCACGTACTCCTCGAACAACCGGTTGCGCGTGTCGCCATAGTTGCGCGTTCCGGCCAGGCTGAAGCCCTGGCACGGCGGCGAGCCATCGAGCACGTCCAGTTCGCCAGGTTGAATTCCGGCCAGCGCGAGGCATTGCTCGATCGACAAATCGCAGATGTCGCCGTGGTGGACCTTCAGTTCCGGAAAATTGACCTTGAGCGTCTCGACGGCGTGATCGTCCCACTCCACCGCCAGCAGCTCGCGATAGCCAGCCCAGAGATAACCGAGCGACGAACCGCCACATCCCGCGAATGTTGAAATCACCGCCGTCTTTGTCATTTCGGGAATTCCTTTTGGCAAAACGGACACACAACCATCTCGACCGCATCGGCGACGCTCTCGTCGATTTCCGGCGGATCGCCCGACGGCATCACGCCCAGCAGTTCGCTGAGCAGCAACGCCTGCGACAATTCCGGAACTGCCAGTTCGATTTCCAGCAGCAGCGCATCCAGATCGGCGCTGAAGTCGCCGGCAATCTCGTGATTGTTGAGCGTCACGCACAGACCTTTTTCTTTCACCGAGTCCGGCTCGATGTTCACCCACGTGATGTCATCCGCATGAATCCAGTCCTGCCCGAGTTCCAGCAGCGCCTTGACGCGTTGATGCCCGCCGATGATCCGGTTGCCGTTCACATTGACCGTGATCGTGCCAACCATGCGCAGGCCGTTGGCCGCGTCCCAGCCTTCCACGTTGGCGCTGAATTCACGGATCGAAGCCATCAAGCCATCCAGCGCCGCCGGCGAGATTTCCCGCGGATTGTAATCCAGCGGCGTCAAGTCCGAGATTTTGATTTTCCGTTCATTTGTCATTTTTCACTCACCTGGTCGAAAAAATTCAGTTCGTATAAAAATTGCGACAAGAAGAAAGCCGAACCCTCGATCCACCCCCCTCGGAAGGACCCGAAGGTTTATCCGTGCTTAGACCTCCTCGATTTGGATCCAGATGCCAGGCGTTTCCACCGTCCAGAACTTCTCGATGATTTCCGATGCGACTTGCGCGTCGTCGTTCCAGAATTTCAGATCGGTCATCACATCGAACAGGAGTTTGTTCAGGTTGTGCGTATCCGGACGCGTCTGCTTGAATTTGCCATGCAGCGATTTCTTCCGAGTTGGAAACAGCCACTTGACCATTACGCGAAGCGGGAGCGATGAGTCGAACGGCTGTGCCGGTCTGTGCTGAGCCAAGTGCGCGGAGAGTTTGGCTCTGGCCTCTTTCAATTCGGGGTTTTCGAAAAACACAGGCTTGCCAGTCGTCGCATTGACGGACTTTGTCTGATGCGTTGTTCTTGGCGGTTTCATCGGCATAAAGAACTGCATGGTTTGCTATTGTCCTTTTTTTGAATTTCATCGCTTCTTTTTTTCTTCCGCGCGCATTCCCTCGTTCCCGACAGTGTAGGCACGTCGGGGAAACCCCAGTCCCCGACTGCCTTCACGTAAGGGAATGAGAGGGAAACGATACTACCCGTAGGGTAGTAGATTTCCCTTCCCGATTTCCCTCGGAAAGGAAATCTGCTAGTACATTTCCCGATTTCCCTCGGCGGACAGAACAGGGAAATCGGGAAATCAGTTAACAGATTTCCTTCCCTCGCACGGAGTAGGGAAATCGGGAAATTGTAGCGTGATTTCCCGGTTTCTCTATCGTGAGGGAAATTGGGAAATCTGCTAGTCATTTCCCTTTCCCTCCCCAATCTCGACAACAAGGCCATTTTTGACGGCATATTTTGGATGATCCTTTACGTAGTTCCGCACTGTTTTCTCGGTGCAAGCCATGAACTCGGCCACATCGGCGATAGTGACCGGCTCTCCAAACTTCGCCTGAACAGCCTCTTCCAGCGACTCCATACGATCTTGTCTCTGTTCTTTTACTAACTCTTTACGCCGGCGTTTTTTCTCTTCGTGTGACACCTGCTTACGCGCCCATGGCGGCTCTTCACCTTCGGCCTTGGCGTCTTTCAGGAAGCCGTCCTCGTCGACCACATGCGTCGGGTAGCGAAAGTATAGTGTTTTGGGCGCGAACGCTGGAAACTCTCTCAGAGTGCCTTCCAAGCGCCATCCTGTGGCCTTCTCAGCGGACTCTCGCGCTTGTTCGCGCACAGGCCTGAGTAACTCGGCATGACCCGTGCTTTCAGCCCATTCGACCAATTTCTCCGCTACCAGCATGTCGTCCTGGCCGATAGTGCCGCGCCAGCTCTGCACAGTCCGGTCAAGATGTTTGACCATGGCTTCACATTGCCAGCGATTGACAATCTGCTTGCGGCGGTCCTCGTCGATCTCCAGTTCGATAAGGTCGATAATCGTATCCGGATCGCGCGAGAACACGCCGGAGCCGGAAGAGCGATCCTGGGACTGCTTCTGGCCCTGGGCGCCCTTGCTGTGATGATGACAAACGATTGTCGCCGCTCCGAGTTGCGCGCAAATCTTGTCGAACTGGTTGCAGAAGTGCGCCATCTGCTCCGCCGAGTTTTCATCGCCAGTCAGCACTTTGTAGATCGGGTCAATGATCACGGCCTTGTATTGCTTCTTGAGCGCCCGGCGGATCAGTTTCGGCGCCAGTTTGTCCATACTGGTGGCGGAGCCCCTCAGATTCCACACGTCGAGCATTCCCGGCGTTTTCCGGATGCCCGCCTCCCGGTAGATTTTCCAAAAGCGATGCCTGCAGGAAAGCGGATCAAGTTCCAGGTTGACGTAAAGGACGCGGCCCCGGCCGGTCTGCCAACCGAACCACTGGCGGCCTTCGGCGATTGCGATGGCCAGTTGGATCAGTGCGAACGATTTTCCGGCCTTGGATGAGCCGGAGAGCAGCATCTTGTGCCCTTCGCGAAGCACTCCCTGGATGAGTTCCGGGGCCAATTCCGGTTCGCTGTCGTCGATTACAATTTCTTCGATGTCCGGCAAGTCGTCGTTCAGGTCTTTGATCCATTCTTCCCATTCCGCCCACGAAGCCTTGCCGATATGAGTGTCGATCAAATATTGCTTGTGACCATTGCGCATGACGCCCGGCATTCTGGACAGCCTGGACGGATTGCGGTTCTGGCGGTCGATCTTCAGGCCGTTGCGTCCGCAAACCTCATAGAGAAAGTCCACGCGCTTGCGATACTCTTCCATCGTGTCGGCCTCGATGCGCACAATGGCATGAACCGACTTTCCACCGCTGTAAACCAGCGCGGTGATCGGCAATTCCAGTTCGCGGAACATGGCGTTTTGCTTTTCCAGCGACATGGCGTCCGACTCAACCAGGGCGAAGCGAAACGCCGTGACGTTGGAGTCGCGAACGCCCTGTCCATCCAACGGATTGAAGCGAATCCATGCGCCCACGTCCGGACGGCAATCGCCCATGACGGAGCCAATATCGCCGTTGCACTTGCCCAGGGCGTCGATCAACTGGCCTGCCGTGCGATCATAGCAACCGCGCTTTGGCAGGAAATGACCGTCTTTCTCCCATGACTCCGTGACGTAACCGACGTGCTCCTCGGCGTCAAACAACAGCGACAGGTAAGTCGTCAAATCACTCACTGCGTCCCAGCCGTCGCCAGGCTCTTGCAGTTCCTTGCCCTCAATCCAGTTCATATCGACGATTCGCAGATCGTCGCCTTCATCCGGATCGTAGATCACTTCATCCCAATCGAGCGCGCGGCCTTCATCTCGCGGAGGCGACCAGCCATGTTCTTTCGCCAGCGCGAAAAGCGTGGCAATTGTGACGGGATTATTGGAGCCGCGAAAGCCTTCCCACTTGCGCAGACACTCGCCTTCGACATATCGCGCTGAATCGCGGCGGCTCCAATTGTCCCAATCCGTGGCCGTCGCTCCGGCGTCTTTAAGAGCCATGCCCACGCTGAGCCATTGCTCGTAATCCAGCGCGACGGGATTGATATGTTTAAGCAGTTCGAGAGGATTGTTCATCTTGATCCCTTCGCAGGATTATATTCCTTCGGATCAATATCTTGCGGAACCTGCCAGCGGTTGGCTGCAATACGGTCGATCAATTTGCGAGCATATTCAAAGTCCCACCGGCCGACATGCTGAAAGCCCATACGTTCCAAAAATCGAATTTGTTTGGGCGTCGTCAGCCCTTCGTTCCGGCGTTTTTCCAAACGGTCGAGTATCTTCGCCGCTTTGCCGGCGCTCTCGATGTCGTCCGGCAGGATGCCGAGTTTTTCGAGGGTTTTCTGTTGCGCCTCGGACGGCGGAGCCATTTCCCAGCCGAATGCGGGAACGTAGTTCGCCAAGTCTTCAGCCTGGATGGACATTTCAAATTGAAGCGGATCAACCAGTTTGCGTTTCCGCTTTTTCATCTCATCAAGTTTTTTGGCGAGCGCAGCCTCGCGTTCAGCAACGGCGTCGCATTCGGCCTGCTGCTCTGCTTCTTCCAGCTCAACCGGTTCACCAGCCGCATTCTCCATGTTCTCAGTCATTTTCCGGGCGACTTCTTCCGATTCGCAGATTAGATGCGCCGGACGGCTGAGTTCATGGCGTTCTGAATGCCAAAGGAAGTCGAGGAGCAACAAGTCTTGTTTGCCCGGATGCAGACGAGTTCCGCGGCCGACAATTTGGCAATAGAGGCTGCGAATCTTGGTCGGACGCAGACACACAATGCAATCCACCGATGGGCAATCCCAGCCCTCGGTGAGCAGCATGGAGTTGCAGAGCACATCATAAGCGCCGTTGTCGAAGTCGCGCAGAATCTCGTCGCGGTCTTTGCTTTTACCGTTGATCTCGGCCGCTCGAAATCCTTTGCGCTTGAGAATATCGCGCATCTTCTGGCTGGTGGCGATGAGGGGAAGAAAGACAACGGTTTTTCGATCGCGACAGTATTGCGTCATCTCTTCGGCGATTTGTTCTAGGTACGGATCAAGCGCGCTGCCCAGGGCGCTTGCCTGGAAATCGCCGGACTGAATTTTCACGCCACTCAGATCTATTTTCAGCGGAATTGTGACAGCCTTGATTGGACACAGGTAGCCGTCCTTGATTGCCTTCGGAAGTGAATACTCATAAGCCAGGTCTTCGAAATACTCGCCCAGGTTGCGCATGTCGCCGCGATCGGGCGTCGCGGTCACGCCAAGCACTTTCGCTCCCTCGAAGTGGCTCAAAACACGCTGATAGGACTTCGCAAGCGCATGGTGCGCCTCATCGACAATGACCACGTCGTAATAGTCTGGATGGAACTGCTTCAACCGTTGCGGACGCATCATCGACTGAATGCTTCCCACGGTGACGCGAAACCATGAATCGAGCGCCGACTCTTCCGCTTTTTCCGTCGCGCATCCAAGGCCGGTCGCTCGGTTCAATTTGTCCGACGCCTGGTCGAGCAGTTCGCCGCGATGTGCGAGAATCAAGCATCGCTTGCCCTGCTCGACCATCTTCTTGATCAATAAGCAAAACACGATCGTCTTGCCAGTTCCCGTGGGTAGCACAAGGAGCGTCCGGTTATATTTTTCCCATGAGCGCAGAATCGCTGTTTCTGCCTCAGATTGGTACAGCCTCGGTTGCATTGCTCATCACCCGTTCTTTGACTTCAGAAGATTGCGCAACTCTCGTAAATCATCCTGCAATGCTCCGTATGCCGCTCGCGGATGATTCGGTCCGGCGTCTGCCTGCAACGACTCCAGGAATTTTTGCGCGTCGATAACAATGACGCCTTTGTGGAGTTTGAACGGCGCCGGCGGCAAATCCGCCACAGCGACCGTTTGAATCCACTCATACAGATTGATGAAATCAGAAGGGCAATGCATCTTCAGCCGGAGCCTGAGTCTGCTGCCGCGATGATTGCTGCCATGCCGCTGGCGTTTCCGCCGGCTGATTCTCCGGATCGACGAACGACTTGATGTCCTGAAAGTCATTCCCTTTATATTTGCGAACGCCAAGTTTCGCAAAACCACGACACCCCGGGACGGCGTTCCAGTTGAATTTCAGGGGATCGCCTTTTTTGCGAAGACCAATCCCGCGAAAAAACTGCGCAAGCAGTCCGGTTGTCTTGGAGTGCAGGAAAAGCTTGTGTTTGACCGTCGTTGTGCCAAGCTGCCCGCCGTCGAACTCAATATGCACCGTAGCCATATTGCAGGGCGGCAACTTGTCGCTTCCCGTGTGCCGGCCGCGCTCGAAATGTTTGACTACAAACGGATAAACACCTTCAGGAAATATGACGAAGTCCCCTTCGTCCGGATTTTCGATGGTTTCGTCCCAACCGTATTCGCGCTCTTCCATTAGTTGTTTCCTCCTCGAATGGCTTCGACGACTTTGTCCCACGCGGCGACAAGGACGCCGTCGATGAATTTAGGATCGTAATTACAAATTGGCGTGTCTTTGGTGTAGTAGCCTCGTTGAGCCACTACTGATTGAACCTGGTCAACAGTGATCCCGGCAGACGACATCAGTTGCATGAGTTGCGGCGGAATGCCGTCTGCCGGGGGAACAGGAACTGGAGCAAGAGCAGGGGCGATAGCGGGCACAGGATACTGCGCTGACGCAGGCTCAGGAGTGGGAACGGGCGCTTGCTGAACAGGAGCCGGAACCGGAGCAGGAGCGGGAGCAGAAGCCGGAGTTTGAACCGAAACCGTGAAAAGATGGGCGATTTTCCCATATTCAAAAGGAAGTTCGTCGGGCAAGCCATGACGATTCTTCGCATCCCAGCATGGATGATGGTTGACATGCATGACTCGCTGTCCGCCCTGAGCCTTCTTTTTGCCGTCAACCTCGACAACCAGCGTCTTGTAGTTGGCGAATAAAACCATGTCTGCCCATTCCTTGACCAGCGGGACGCATTTTTTCGACAGCTTCAATTCCCAGCGATCATAAGCGCCAGTCTCGTCAGGCTGTTCAAATTTGCGCATCTGAGCATGCGCGAGCAGGACGACATTGACGCCTTTGTCACGAACTTCGTTCAGAAAATTCAGGA
This sequence comes from Candidatus Sumerlaeota bacterium, assembly GCA_016928995.1. Classification (GTDB taxonomy): domain Bacteria; phylum Sumerlaeota; class Sumerlaeia; order JAFGJS01; family JAFGJS01; genus JAFGJS01. The sequence goes on from JAFGJS010000146.1 coordinate 8,582, forward strand.
ACTTTCCGAACGACTCAGCAAGATACGTATATCCCTTGCCATAGCCGAAATCTTCGATGCCCGCTTTTCCCGCCTCAGAGCAGATATGCGCGATGCACAAAAGCTCCGCCCAGTCAATCGTGTCGATGATCAAGGTCTTGAAACCTTGCTGATCCAGATTGAAATGTTGCAGAATCTGACCAAGCATCGCCCATGATTGCGGTTTTTCAGTCCGCGCAATATCGAGCTGATCCGTGCCGCCTTCCGTGTCCACAAAAAGCGGATTCGGGAACTTTGAAGCGAAGGTCGATTTGCCGATACCCTCCGGGCCATACACCACAACACGTTGCGCGCGTTGCTGCTTGCCTTTGCTGATTTGCATTTCCAACTCCTTTTAATATTCGATTGATGATCTTTTTTTTGATCAGAACGTGCCCGGTGTGTAGGCCGGTTGTAATGACCTTTCTGGGGCTTGCTGACGCATCACAAAGCCGTCTTCGATGATGATCGAACATTCGTCGCCGGTTGACACTCGCGTGGCGATAACCTGAAGCCCTTCATGCTCAAGCCATTGGCTGAACTCTTGAAGCGTCTCAGTGTCCATTTGCTCCAATTTATCGAGCAGGGCGAATCCACACTCCGGATTGAGTTTCCGTACGATCGCCGTGGCGACGCGCAACTGATCTGAGCCGCTCATACAATCCCACTGACGACCATTGTAAAGCAGGTCGCCCTGTTCGACAGTCAGGCCAGGCAGCGGCAGGTTAGCGCCATTAAGCAGCGCCGCCTTTTGCGCGCGAACCTGTTCGATTTTTTGAGTCAGTACGGTATATTGGTTATCGTGCTGTTCGGCGTCTTCGTTGGCCTTGGCCTTGTCCAGGTTGGCGCGAACCTTGACGTTGATCTCGTCAATCTCGCGAAGGCTTGTTTCAATTTCCGCGGTCGATTCATCTTGCAGTTCATTTGCCGATTTGAGGGCGATCGCCAAGTCGTCCGAAACATTCCTGTAGTGCTCTTCTGCCTTGGCGAGTTCTCCCTTCAATCGTTGAAGCGCAGCGTCCGCCTCGATTCGTTCTCGTTCCAACCATTCCGCGTGTTGCCGTTTGCGCTGATTCTCGCCGTTGCGCGCAAGGATTCCCTGCTGCCGTTCGATGAGTTCCCTCGCCGACACCGGTGTTTCCGGCGCGTCATCGTAATGCGGCAACTCATTTGCAAACTTGCGCTTCTGATCGGCAATGCGGCCAAAGGCATGGCGCTCATCGTAAATGCGTTTCTCTTCCAGCTCCAGGCGAGCAAGTTCCTCGCCCACGCCGATGACTTGCAGCAATGTATTGGCCTTTTCCTTCGCGGACGAATTGAGAAACTTCGGCAGATCCAGCGCAAACTGGTGGATGAATGAATCCAGCAGTTTTTGCCCGCCGCGGTTGCCTTGCGGATCGATCACCTTCAGCGCGGAATTCTTGCCTTTCCGCTCAACGACAAGTCCGTTGGAAAGCGTGATCCTGATTTCTGGATCGGCGACGGATTCTTCGCGCCGGACATTTGAAGGACGGAAACGCTCGCCGCCCAGCGCAAATGAAATCGCGTCCAAAACGCTGGTCTTGCCCTGGCCATTGCGGCCGCCGATGACGGTCAGCGCATTGCCGGCGCACTCGACCTTTACGGCCTTCACACGCTTGACGTTTTCAACTTCCAATGTATTGATTTGCACAGACATTTTTTATTCTCCTTATGCCGCCTTTTGCTGACGCGTTTTTTTCTTGTCTGCCTTCTTTTTCGTCGCGGTCTTCGGCGTGCCGTCCGCGTTGAGCTTCGCCCAGGACTTCGGATCGGGTTTTTCGCCGACGGCCTCGCTTTGCATTTCCTTCAGGTTCAGACCGAGCGCTCCGCAGATGCTGGAGAGTTCGACCTGTGCATCCTTCTCGCTGTAGTTGCCGTCTCGCAGGCAGCAAAGGCGCTTGCGCAGGATCGGCAGAACGCACTTGTAGGTTTCCGCATCCATGAGCATGGCGTCTTCGCGGCTCAACGCCCGGTAGCGATTCCAGCAATCTGCGGGCTTCCGGTTTTCCCACGTCTGGCCATAGTCCAGCGTGCCCCAGGTCAGGGCGTCGTTTTTGAAATCCATGCCGAACGCGGCGGCCAGCGAAGGCGCGTTGCAGAATTGCAGGAAGGGAACAATTTCGGCCGCGGGCAGTTTAAGCCGGGCGTCAAGGTCTTCGATGATTTTGCCGATCACGATTTTGCGGCGCGATTTGTCCAGCGCCTCGCGCCGCTCTTTCAGCGTCTTCACGCCGTCCGGTCCCGGTCCGGCCCCCTTGCGCGACTGCGACGCGGCGCTGGAATTGGACATGGGCGGACGGCAATACAGCACGACCTTGCCCGGATTGTCGCCGGCGACGACGAGTCCGGGCAGCGCGCCCTTTTCCGCCTTCTTGCAGCGCGTCCAATTCCAGTGCGGCAGGACCACGCGGTTCTTGAACGCCGCAAAGGGCGACGTGCTTTCATAACTGTCGCTGATCAACAACACGTTGCCGTGTTTTTCCTTCAGTTCATCGTGCTTGGCGCTGAGCCAGGCGTTGAGTTTCGCTTCCCAGCATTGCGGATCAAGGCAGCGGTCGGTCTTGCTGATTTTCGCGTTTTCCGGCGCGGGCTCCTCGTCGTCGAACAAGTCCGGCTGGCAGCCGGAGCGCTTCTTGCAGTTCAGGCACGACGGCGTATTGGGCAGCAGTTCCTTGTCCTCAATCTGCCACGGCGCGCAACGTAGCAGGTGCATCAAATCGCCAAGCCAGTTGCGCAAATCCTGCAGCGTTGCACTGGCCCATTCTTCCACTTTCCACTTAACTTCATGAATCGCGTCAAACAGCTCGTCCTGGATGTTTTTGGGATAGACCGCAATCGCCTCAAGGTGCGAAGCCGACCACGCGACGAACGGCGAATCATCCTTGAGCATGACCTTGCGCCAATTGTCCGACAGTTTCGTGATCGACGCGCGGCGGGCGACCCATTGACGGCCCTTGCCCAATTGGTTCGCCACCTGGTCATAGGTCCAGCCATCGTCAAGCAGCATCTGAATGCCCGCGGCCTCTTCAAGCGGGTGCAGGTCTTCGCGCTGCAGGTTTTCCGTGACAGTGATTTCGCGGGCTTCCTTGTCGCTCAGCTCGCGCACAATCGCCGGGATTTTTTCCAGCCCCGCGACTTTTGACGCGATCAGGCGGCGCTCGCCGGCGCGCAGGTCGAACTTGCCCTTGCGCGTGGGATGCGGCCGCGCGAGCACCGGCTGCAAGACGCCCATCGCCTTGATCGACTCCGCCAGTTCGGCGATGCACGCCGCTTTCGGATTCAGTTTCTTGCGCGGATTGTCCGGCGTCGGAATCAGGTCCTTCACCGGAATGAGTTGGATTTGAGACTCCATATTTTTCCCCTTTGTGTTGATTGATTGTTGTCTTGCCTCACGCCTTATTGAGCATGTCCCCCTGTATTCCTGAGGACTTGGCCATCTCGTTGAAGTGGTCCGCGATGGCCTGCATCATGTCGATGCGCCGCTGGTTCTGATGCGAAATCCGCTTCGATCCGTGGGCGCTGTAAACCCATTTGCGGTATTCGATCTCGCGTTCGACTTCCTTCGCCAGCTGTTCGGGTGTGAATCCGTTGATCATCATCGCCACCACTCCGGAAAGGCCGCCCAGCACAGCCACAACAGCGCCCACGCGGAAAGGGCCAGGACTGCGACGGCGACAAAATTGAGGATGAATTCAAAGCGGCTCATGATTTTTTCTCCCGCTTGATCTCCGCGATACTCAGCTCGATTTCGAGTTCCCGCTCGAGCTCCTGCCTGGACTTCCGGCGCGCGGATTTCGCGCTTGCCTTCTTTGCCCGCTTGCGGGCAGTCTTCTTTCCAGCCATGACACGGGTCCCTCCGTGTTGTTGGTTAGGCCCGGTCAGGTGCTGCTAACACCTGGGCGGGCTGTTTTAATTTAGAGCAACGCCTCCAGCGAGTTGATCGCCTGGTCGATGTTGTCACGATATGTGCGCAAGTTATCGATCATGCCATGAATTTGTCCGGCGGCAGCCTTCGCGATCGGCGCAGTTTTTGCTTCCGGCATCTGTTGTTGGGCCGCCGCCGTTTTGCGTTTCTTATATTTCCGTTTTGCCGGTTGCCCCTCCCCAGCAGGATTGATCTTGATCTCGCGCGAGCTGTTTTTCTTTTTGCTTGCGTCGAATTCAGGCGTCAGGGATTGGGACTTCTTTGCCTTTTCCCAGCCCGAATCCGGACCATTCTCGATCAAACGTTCCATGAACTCGCGAGCCGACGGACCGGTTTTAAATCGAGCTGAGCCGATAACCGAATTGCCTTTGTCATCGATCATTTCCCTGATCAGCGCGTCCTGTTCGGCGTCGTAACGAACTTCCGTCACGTAGCCTGCGCGTTTTTGATCGTGTAACTGCCATATCTGTGATTCCATGATTCGCTCCTTTTATTTTTCATGCGCTGGCAGCGCCAGGCACTTCGGCATCTTCCCCAAACGCACCAGTTCTTGCAGTTTCGGCAGTGCGTGATCGGCGAATGTCTTGCCGTCCGGCATCACAATGAATGGCAAAAACTCGCGTTCAATCGTGCTGATGCCTGTTTCGACGGCTTCAAGTTTGGCTTTGATCGCCAGCAGCAATGCGCGCCAGCGCTGCCGGACTGACTGCTCATAGACCGCCATTGCGGAGTTTTCCTTGCGGGGACGGCCGGAGTCGGTCATCTGGAATTCGTCGCTGTTAAGGTCAGGCATGGGCACAAGAATCTGAACCGTCATGCCCTTGAACTCAAACATGACAGCGCCATGATCGTTGCGCTCAATTACGCCAAAACTCTCGGCTCCGTATCGCCGCAGAGTGTCCCGAATCTGCATTTGGCTGCGTTCGACATTGACTGAAGTGTTTGAGGCGAATTTGGCCATGAGATTATTTCCCTTCGCTTATGCATCCCGAAATTTTTTTTGCCCCGGTTTCTTCGACGCGCCCGGGGCTCGCGCGCTTTCCACCCAGGAGGCGGGGCCGAAGATCAAACGGCAATGGCCTTGCGCCGATTGAATGGTAATAATCGTTGATGGCGTCGAGATTCGCTTCGTCGTCGTCATACTCAATACATGCCGTGCAGATCGGCGGATCATCTTGCGCCCATCCGCAACCGCCCGGGCATGCAGCGGCCTCAATGCATCCGCAAATTGCACAATGTTTGAGGCCAAGTTCAGTAAATCCGCCACCTGCTAATTGGCCTAACGTGTAGGATAAACGTGCCTTTGCATTCTCAGCATTTAGTCCTTGCTCTTCGCGTTGAAACATTGTGATCGCTGCATAATGAATTACAGTCATCATCAGCCTGTGAAACTTAACCGACGGCTCGAATGCAGACGCTGTAAGCAGCGCAATTATCACTTCCCCGGCCGCTTCGCGGCGGTCGAAAACCTCTTCAGGCGTCAGATCGTCTTCGTCTTCGCCGTGATAGGCGATGAACTTCCGCCGGCATTCCGTCTCATCCAGCGCAAGCGTCGAACGCTGCGGTTCCCACTCGCCGTGGCTGTCTCGATACATTCCGATGTAAGCGATTGGTTTCATGATCTGGAGGCCTCCTTGTTTTGCATGATTCGCAGGCGGCCCTGCACGTCCGCCTGCGCGGATTCGATCTGCGCTGCGGCTTCGGCCAGCGCGGCTTCAAGACGATGCAATTCTTTCCGGTCAAACATGCCCGGCGTGTCGTCATCGACTGACAGATCCTGCAGAATCATCTGGATCATCGACGTGGCGCGTTGCAAGTTGCCGCCGATGTCGTCCGCGATCTGCTGATCGGTGACATTGCCGGAAAGCCGCCGGAGCACGCGCCAGTGATGAATCAGCGCCTCAGTGGCGTACGCGCCAGTGATCCGGTAAACGTCTTCGAGATCATCCGCGTCAAACTGATAGCCCGTTCGCTCCGCGCGCTTGTAGACCGCCCACGGGCCGATG
>JAFGJS010000147.1 GCA_016928995.1 Candidatus Sumerlaeota bacterium
AAACGTTAAAAAACTGCGATTCCGGAGGCAAGAAAAACCACCTTAAAAAATCGATTTTTTGTCTAGACAGAGGGGACAAGCTCAGTGCTGAAGACGAGGTGCTATACCAGAAGTAATAATTTGCATGAATTGCTGCTGCTCAGTGTCAGTAAAGGTAATTCCGGGAATGCCAGAAACAACGCCGTTAGCCTCCGAAACTCCGAAAAGGATATATCCGCCTTGTGAATTTGCCATTGCGCTTACATCCTTGCACAGCTCACGTTTTTCTGAGTCCGAGGCCATCTTCAACTCGGCCTTAAATTCCAGTCGCACACTCTCAGCGACTCGTTCTTGCTTTAACGAGTTTAAATGATCTTCGGTGAGTTCTTTGATGGGGATTCCATCGAGAAGTCGTGACATGGTGTCCTCTTTTTTGTCGCCCTAGCAAAATATTTGTGGCCTTCTTTTGCTTTTCCATCGTTGATCAAGTTTCTTGATTTGAGGCCGTGATTTCAATGGATTTCCAAACCGTTGTTTTTTTCTGCTAGCACAAAATTTTTATCAATGGGCTGCTAAGAATAAAAGGAAAATTGGGCGTAGAATTCGTCGGGGGTGAAGCCGGGTCTTTGTGGGGCGATTGTTTCTTGGGCGTTGTGCGCCGCTTCCAGCATCTTGGTCAAATTCGAGGCGGGCATGATTCGAACGCGTTCGGCCAGACGCGGGCGGTTGCGGCGGGCGTAGAGCGGTTGCAGGGCGATGGGATCGCGGACTTCGCCGATGAAAATCAGCTCATCCGGCGCGGAGTAATCAGGCTTTTCTTTCAGCTTCGAGTTTCTCTCAGCACAGCCGGGGGCGGCTGTGCCGCATTCGGAAGACTGCAATAAGGCAGCGGAACATACCAATTCGCTGGCGTAGCGTTCGAGTTCTTCGAGCAGCGCGGGTTGCAGGGCATGGCTGAAGTCGCCGAGCACAACGCGGCGGCGTAGCACTGACGTTTGTGTCACAGCCGCCCTCGGCTGTGTGAGGGTAGGCGCCCATTCCACGCATTGGCGGTTGCGCACGCCGAACCACTCGAGCATTTCGGGCGATCCGGTGAAGCCTTGGGCGAGTTCCAGCAGGCGCTGGATCAATGGATGCCGGCGCGGATCGCCGCGCAAGTCTTCCGGCGCCGCCTGCCATTCGGCGGGATTCATCCCGTCGCGTTCCAAGCGGCGCAAGGCGAAGTCGAGCTCGGCGTCGGCCAGCCAAAGCCATCCGCCATTCGTCTCCAATTGCCGCAGCAGTCGTTCCAGGTCCGTGTCGCGCGAAACGGCGAAGAGGGGCTTGCCGCGCAGCGTTTCGGGGATATTTGTTAAGCACTCGCGCAGCCATTCCACGCGCGCGCCAGTGGCGTATTCGCGCTGGTCAAAGAGGAATAGCCCTTTCGTGGCGGCTTGACGCTGGATGGATTCGCCTGTTGTCGAAGTCCGTGCGGGCGATTGGGGACAATCGCCCCTACCACCGTCGCGGTCAAATAAATTTGGCGGACCGCTATAGCATCTCTCAAAAGTTCGGTCCTCATGGGAAGAGGACACAGCCGGGGGCGGCTGTGCCACATTCGATGAGATACGGTTCAAACTTTCGAGAGATGATCCAGCATTCGCGGCGAATTCCCGCAGGGCTTCGGCGCAGCGCTGGGCTACGGCGTCCCATTGGAATTGTTGGGCGCGTTCGAGGGCGGCGCCGATCTTGCGTTTTGTCTGCTCTCGATTGCTTAGAATCTCCGTCAGCGTTGCGGCCAGCGCTTGCGGATCGCGCGCATCGGCCATCCAGCCACAATCGCCCACGACCTCGGGCAGGCTGGAGTTGTCCGCCACGAGCGTGGGACAGCCGCAGGCCATGGCTTCGGCGGCCGGGATGCCGAAGCCTTCATAGAGCGAGGGAAAGAGAAACGCCGCCGCGCCGCGATAGAGCGCAGGGAGATCGGCGTCGGAAACAAAACCCGTGATGACTACTGACTTTGCCACGCCCAGCCGTTGCGCTTCGTCCAGCACGCGCTCGCGCTGAGATTCGGTCAAATGGCAGACCAGCGCGAAGCGATATTCGCGCCGTAAATCCTTGGGCAGCGCGGCATAGGCCGCCAGTGCGCCCTCCCAGTTTTTACGCGGATTATAGCCGCTGACGCACAGGATAAACGGCGGCCGGATGCCGCAGTTTTTCAGCGCGCGCTGAATCGCCTGCTCTTCGACCGGCTCGAAGAAGCGCGACTCCACGCCCGTGCCGATGTTGCGGATGCGCGGCTCGGGCCAATCGAGCCGGGCGATGGCGTCGCGGCGGGTGTTGTCCGAGATTGCCAGCGCGAAATCCATACGCCGCGCCAGCCGCAGCCGTTGTTCGTAGCCCTCCCATAAATGCGGCGGCAGTATGTCCGGCTGTTGATGACGGAAGATGAGCGGGATCAGGTCGTAAAGGATGCAGCCGGTCAGACATGCGGCGCTGCGTGGAATCAACACGTCGGGCATGGCCGGGCTGGTGCAGAGAAACACCGTGCGCGCCGCGCCTTCCACCGGCCGGGCGAGCGGCGCGGCCACGCCATGCTCCAGCCAGCGGGCGCGGTCAATGCTGTCGGGATAGCGATGATAGATCACGCGGCCGTCGTCGCATCCCGGTCCGGAATACGGACAAACCTCGCCGAAGCCGAACAGGTGCAGCGGCGCGCCCCATGTTTCGACGAGTCCGCCGATCAAGCCGGAGGTGTAGCGGCCGATGCCACGATCGCGATCTGGAGATTCGAGCGTCTGGAGATCCAACGCCAGCGCAAGGGATTCACTCACAGCTGTTCTTCTCCGAGCCAGGCGAAGGCCAGGTTTTTTTCGGCTTTTTTCAGCGGCGAGCGGCTGTGCATCAAGCCCATGGATAGCGCGGAGAGAATGATGCGGCATCGCCCGCCCTCCTCGCCGCAGGCGCAGTGGATGCGCAACGAACGGGCCATGCCGTTTTTCATGTAGTGGGCGAAGAGCTGATTGTAATCGAGCGTTTCAGGCAGCGGATTGAGGATGTCCGTCTGCACGGGGAAGTACTGCGCCTGATGCAGGTTGGACATCTCCGTCTGGAGATACATGTTCCAAAAGTCATAGAGCATTTCGATCCAGTCCGCGAAACGCCCCGGACTTTCGACTTTGCTGTCCAGGTGGATCGTCTCGACAGTCTCGCCGTCCGTCGCGCCGACGGACGAGGCGATGCGGACCGGATGGGTGATCGCCATTTTCCAGGCCCGTCGCAATTCCTCTTCGGTGCAGAACGCATCGGCAAACACGCGTGGCGCGAATTTCTGCGCCGTGAGCAGCGTATATTCGCTCAGCAGGCGCTGGAACAGCCGGTTCTGCACGTCGTTGATTAATGAGCTCCATTGAGCCAGCCGCGTCAGCCAGGGCTCGCAGCCGGGCAGCCATTGCGCCGGGACGCTTTGCAACATGTCCGAAATGATGCTTAGGGGATGTTTCCATTCATCGATCGCGGGGATTCCCCAGCGCGCCTCGTCATCGTCGTCCAGCGGCACGAAATGCACCGGCGGCAAGGCGCCGGGACGGTAAGAGCAGTCGCGCGAGTGCCGGTACACGCGGCAGAGCGCCATGAGCTGCAGGAGTTCGCGGACCATTCGCGCCGCTTCGCCGGTTGGCGGCTGCTGCCCGCGGCGTTGCTCCAGGGCGGCGGCTTCCGGCGCCAGCTCGTTCTCCCATTTGCGCAGCCAGCCCTGCAGTTCGCGTGCCCAGATTTTCGGCGCGGGTTCGTCGCTGATGCGATCCGAACGCGGCGCGGCGTACCAGCGCAAGGTGGAGTCCAGCTCAGCGGAGCTCAGGTTGGCGCCGATGTGCAGCGGAATCGCCTGGTCGCGCTTGCCGGAATAATGCCAGCCGCGCGACGGCGCATAGATAAACAGCCGCAGCTGGGAGGGATGCTTCAGCGCCAGCTGGGATTGAATGCCCCGCGCCAGCGACGGCACATCCACATAATTCGAGTAGAGCCGCTCTTCATCCGGCGTGAATTCATCCAGGGTGATGACGATGACCGGGATTATGTTTTGATCGGCGGGCAATTCCAGCAGCAGCAGCGGAATCGTGTCGGCCGGCGTCATCAGCCATCCGGCTTGCGGATCGGGGACGCCCGCCGGCAGCCATCCGGCGCGTTGAAAATCAGGAATAAGTTCTTGGAACAGGTCGTGCAACTGCTGATCGGGAAATTCGAGGGAGAGCTCGGTCATTGCAATCGATTGTAAGTCACGTAAATTTCACGCACGCATGCCTCAGGGGGCAAATGCTCATTCAAATACAACAGCAGCGTTTCACGCAAACGCCATTTTTCGGACAGGCTGGACAGTTCCTTGTACGTCAAATCCGCAATGCGATCCGACGCGAAATCCAGCAGTTCCGGCTCCAGTTTCTTTACGAGACCGGCATGCTTGGGATTGTCCAGCACCAGCAACAGCGTCAGCGCGATCACATGCGGCGGCCGGCCCTTGAGCAGGGTGTTGTCGATCTTCAGCTCCACCCGGCAATCCGCGTCCGTCGGAACAGGCTCCAACTGAGACGGCCGGAGGGGTTTGGTCGCCAGGATACCGAATGGATCGATCTTCGTTTGCGCCGGAGTTTCATCCGCCGCGAGATTCCACCGCGGCGCCAGCATCGCCAACGCTCCGATGATCAATGCGGCTGCTCCGCAATGCCATTTCCATCCGTTGCCGCCGGTATGATTATACATGCTGTTTTCCGCCTTTTGTCGATAGGAAAATTCAACGATTGCAGCCTTTCGCTTCAACCGCCGGAAAATCAGGCTTTCCATCATTTTTATCGGCTTGACCGGAGGGGAACTGAAGCGGCTTTTCCAAGGGGTAACGGCAACCGGCCTCGGCAACATCCGCGACGTCATCCCCTACCCCCGTACGCCCAACTCGGCGGAGTTTTGATATCTGCCTGATCTGGAAACTAACGACGACCAATATTCAAAGACATAACACATCTGAAAGCAATGGCCGAGAAAATAGTAATTAAAGCGATAAAAATATATTTAATGAATGGAAATTTACTGCTAGGCATGTCGCGAGAAAAAGTAATCGCAATGTGAGACCATGATTTCTCCAATTCCTGATCGGATATTTCTTTCCTTTGTTCTCCGTCAAATACAACAAACTTTCCATCCGATATTGAATGGTCAAAATAAACAAAGTGATTCGCTGTATTATTCTTCTTTTCATCCCACTTTATCCAAAGTATTGTTGGCAAATTAATGTCCTTCAATTCATCAATCGTCACATTTTTATATGTATTCATTCGAACATTATAACGGTCAGCCATTTCTTTCAATTGCAACGCACTTACCCCCATACCCTCCACTGGAGGTGCGATCTCCAATAAATCCCTTAATTTCGCATCAACGCCAATCCTCTTTAAGCAATAATACAGCGAGGTATGACCACAAATATCATTGCGGCCCACTTGCTTATTAGAGTACAATATGACGCCATTAGCAGCAAATGAGAACAAACTCATCGGCAAATACAAAAATAAAAATAAATATACTTTCCTTGACATTGACATCATCTCTTTTTATAAAAATAAATGTAAACTAATCCGAGTATAATTAAAACTACTATAATCAATATGGAATATAACAAGCCGACATTTTGACTTTTTTGTATAGTGACACTATTTGTTTGCGGGTTAACGACGTAATGATCACTAGTCAGCTGATCATTGTCATTACTGATTTGATCTTTATTTTCAATATCATTATTCTGCTGATCATCCTTGCTTTTTAGTTCTTTTTGCATTGTTCTTATATTTGCAACCAGTTCGGCTTCAAGCGAGTCAATGTCATCTGGAAGCAGAATATTGTTATTGCCCGCTCTATATACAATATCTGCATTAATATCTGCAATCATTGCGCCTTCAGGCCAAATAATATCGAATTGATCAATATCCGGGGCCATTTCCAGTAGATGGATATTATCCACAGTTATTGAAATATCTTGATTGTACTCTTTATTATTCGCAATTGTACGCAATTTCCCTTTTGCTGAAACGGCAATCCAAGTTGAGCCAATGAGTTCATACTGAACATCAAAAAAACTAAAATCACGCTCTTGTGTTCCCTCCCAATATTCTGCATCATCGTTAAAATGTCCTAATTCCCTTTTTCTTGATATTCGAGCAGATTGAATATTATATGATTTTTGTGGATTGACTTCGATATAGTAATCACCCCTTTTCGTTTCAGATTGCAAAACATATACTATATCTTCACCTTCCTCTCTTACTTCCATTGATGTTTTTTCCAAATTATCACTAAATATTTGATATATTGGTTGCGCATCTTCGAACATCAAAAAACGAAGCCAATTTCCCGATGATATTTCACCCATCAATCTCATCCACATATTTTTTGAAAAACTATCATTGAGTATATCATCATGGTTCATCGCCATAAAACTCCCTGCACCATTCGGGAATTTATCACTATTTAAAGTATTCCAGTTTTTTTGGCGGGAACCATTATAACTATGAATACTACGACGCGATTCGTTGCCAGCAATCCATAACTCTTTCTGCATGAGAAAATTATTATCATATTGCAACAATGTCACTATTTCCTTAACAGTAGAACCGCTGATATCATCGTTAATAGTCTCAAAAGTATTAACTGAGGATCCACGGCTAATAATGTGATGAGTCTCTTCCATTTTTTTAAGCACGGAACCTATATTTTCAGTACTACTTGCTATTAGTTCACTTATTTGGAATAAGAAAATTAACACAATATATTTCAATAATAATTTCGACATCGATTTATCCTCCGGAAAAAGATGAAGATGCTCTGCCAATGCGATCAACATTGGCAGAGCAGTAGTATCAGGCGCAAGTTTTTTGAGTACAAGTCGGAGTGACTGTTGGATTGTTGCAACCATCTTTATTATCTTTACAGCCACATAAACCGTGAGTGCATTTTGCACCCGCATATGCCGCAGTCAAACATCCCAACGTTGATGGACACAAAAATATTGTATCACACCCCGAAGCCCCACCGATAATTAGCGCCAGTTCATTTTGCGATTTGATTTTATTATAATCATTTGAACCTGGCTGCCAAATAGTGATGATTGCACAAATCATCATCAATCCACAAATAGTCGACACAGCGCTTTTTTTAGCCATAATTAATCTCCTTATTGTTTTAGCAATACCTTGTCATCGCCAGCGTGCTTAAATTGAATTACCTCCTTTCCTTGCGATTTTTTTATAATGATACCCGCAACACTAACGATGCATATTTTTTCATCATTATACTTTGATTTTACATAAATTTTTATAACATCGTTCACTAGACCAGCCTCAACGGGCAATAATGAAATCTCTATAGTATGAGCATCTTTGCTGATCGTTGCCTCTGTTGCTTCAAATGCATGTGGTATCTCATAGTCTCTGATCCCAAACCTATTTGACTCATCAGAGTTTTTTAATTCTAATGATACAACAATTTCTTCACCAACAGATACAACACCAAAATCTATTCGCTCTGGTTCTATCTTGACTCTATCTTCTATAATACCGCTAATCTGCATATTTCGATAAATTATAATATTTTCAATATTCTTCCCCCATAGAACCAGTGTGTCTTTGAATTTCCCTGATGGAATCATTTTCTTCTCGGTCAATACCATTTGATAAGCAGCTTCATTTTTGATTGGATGAATTTCAATCTTCCAATACTGTGGCTCCTGCTCAATACCGATCTCCCATTTTGACTCTACGCCAATTTTCACTTCCTCTGAATATTGCCGACCTTCGAGCAGTTTTCCTAGCCTGATTTCCGATTCTTCTATATGCAATGGATCATACACTGTACCGCAAAATTCAATTTTTGCCTCATCCAAAATAATTCTAGCGCCATCTTTATTAACGACTGGCCATGCGTATAGATGAAATTGTTTTGAAATCTCATCGATATGCGTCTTCTCAAAATTAATCACAGCTTTAAACATTGCTGACCGTCCAGGCTGTATCTTCTGGCTATTCGGTGCAATATCAAAACAATTGCAGGATTGTTTGAAGCCGAGAATATACACCTCCCTTGAAGAACTGCTTAATGTGAGATTAAACTGAACCTCAAAGTGGTTCGTTTTTGGTGTTCTCCCAATATCAACCAACGGCGCCTTAACTTGAATACTATTACGATGATCTTCGACTGTATTACATGCGCATTGCAGTATCGATATAACACAAATTACATATCTTAATGTTTTGCAGTGACATTTTTTTCTGCTCACTTTCTCACCCCGCGATGGTTGCCATGACGGTTTCGGACCAGGGGCCGGGTTCTTGACGGCTGTTGACCCAGCGGGCGGCCCACCAGGCGTTCTTGCCGGCGTCGGCAGTTTCAAATTGGTACATGTAAGGCGTGGCGGAGTCGTACGCCACGTATTGCATGGCGTTCACGTCCGGCGGGGCGTCGCCGCCGACAAAAACGTACAATTGAATTCCAGCCACGCCGTCGGGCTTTTTGCGGCTGTTCGGCGTGGCGGTGTCGGCGAAGCGGATCGTATGCGCCAGGCGCTCGCCGCTGTCGATCACCAGCACGGGGCGCGACGTGGGGACTCCGGCGCGGGTGCGCGTGCCGCTGTAAACCGGCAGTCCAGCCTCCTCGCGCATCGCATCGGTCATCGCGGGATTGCTCTGGCAGCGCTGGGAATATTGCCGCAGCAGCGGTTCGTAGCCCTCGCGGCTGTTATCCTTGCCCTCGGTGGCGGCGCGGGCGGCGGTTTGCGCCGCGAGATGGCTGTCGTACGCCGCGTCCCAGGTTTGGCTTCCGTTTTGCAGCGCAAGCAATTCCGCCTCGTCAAAACCGAGCGTCGCTCCGTTGGTCTGGATGAAGGTGTTGAATTGCCCTTGCCAAAGATTAAACTCCGCGTCGGCGGCTGGGATGTAATCGGCCATGATCAAAACTCCTCGTGGTGGGATCAATGCTAAATTCGAAACTCGAAATCCGAAACAAATCCTAAATTCAAGGGCTCAAAACCGGTCCTTGAAATACCGCAACTGCGATTCTAGCGCCAAGTCCTAATGCCCGCGGAGATTGAATATTGCTCCTCCAAGACTGAATCCGAATGCCCCCGAAGTTCTTGCTTACGGCCAGGGAATCAGTCTCCAGGGTTAGCGGATGTTTCACTGGGATTATAGAACTTGCACTAACCCTAGGGAATGGTTCCCTAAGGTTAGCCGAAATTTCCTTAACTCCAGTAGATAATTCTTTATCGTTAATAGGGAATTCCCTTTTGACAGCGCACGAATGATTATGGTTAGCGGAAGATTCCCTGGGGTTGGTGAATGATCCCCGAAGCCTGATAAACGCCCGGATGACACAAGTGAAGCAGTTCTGTAACGTATCAGCGGAATTCCGGCGACCCGGAATCGGCGCGCCACAACTGGCCAAGCGGGGCGTTGAAACAGGCATTGCTTGAGCGGAAGGAAAAAACGAAGGCAAACCCAACAGGAAACCGTTATTATTATCAAGAGAGAGAGAGAGAGAGAGAGAGAGAAGCAAAAATGATGCCGTTGGAATTCATGCCGCGTTCCCATCTCATTCAGCGGTGGATTATACCATTCCGGTCGGTTATTCGAACTATCTCCATTCTTCCTTTTCAAGTCAAGGGAATACTTGAATGTTTTTGAAGCATCTCAAGTTTCTTCCAAAAATGGGCTGGCGCCGCTTTGTCTTTTCAACGCTTAGGGAAAGATGTTCTCAGTACGATACGATCTGATAAAATCAAGATACGCCCTTTTCCTGACTGGACTCCTTTTATAGTTGCATCTCGCGGCGTTTCAGTTAGCGTGATAGATCATTATGCATGCATCAAGGAGCGTTGCCGATGGACTTTGAGGCGCAGGACAAGAAGCTGCCCTTTGACGGGCCGGATAAGATCGACGTGGCCGTGCTGGAGACGTTCGATTATGAGTACGCGGGCAAGGACGCCGAGATTGAAATTCAGACGGACGAGTTCACCTCGGTTTGTCCGTACTCCGGGCTGCCGGATTTCGCGTCGATTGTGATTTCCTATGTTCCGGATCAGAAGTGCATCGAATTGCGCTCGCTGAAATATTATCTACTGTCGTATCGCAACGTGGGTATTTTTTATGAGCATCTGGTGAATCGCATGCTGGACGATCTTGCGCAGTGCTGCCAGCCGAACACGATGACGATTCGCGGCGAGTTCACGATTCGCGGCGGGTTACAGAGCGTCATCACCGCCAGCTATCCCCGATAAGGAAATCGCGATGAGCACAACACCATTAAGCCCGGACATCGCCGGCCGGATCCAGACGCTGCGAAAAAAACTGAAGGACGGCAAACTGGACGGCATGCTGATTGTGGATCGATTCAACACGCGCTACATCTCCGGTTTTGCCGGCACGGCGTCGCAGATACTGATTCTGCGCGAATCGGCGCATTTTATCACGGATGCGCGCTACACGCAGCGCGCCCAGACCGGGCAAAGCGCGAATTTTGAGGTGCATGAAAGCCGTCAGGGCGCCGCGGCGAAACTGCTCCGCAAACTGCTGCGGAAATCCGGCGCGAAAAAAATCGCGTTCGAGGGTGAAATTTCTTTCGGCCAATACCACGATTACGCCGAGGCGTTTGCTGGCGTGAAACTCGTCGAACAATCCGCGATGTTGCAAAAAATGCGCTGGCTCAAGGACGCCTATGAAATCGACGCGATCCGCCGCGCCTGCAAGATCACCGACGCTGTCTTTTCCCGGCTGGTCACGGAGCTGAAGGCGGGAATCTCCGAGCGTGAAATTTATAACCGGATCAATTTTCTCGGAACCGACCTGGGCGCGGAAGGCCCTTCGTTTCCGGCCATCATCGCCAGCGGACCGAATTCCTCGAAGCCGCACTACGTGCCGGGCGACCGGCGGCTGGAGGCCGGCGACTTCCTCACCATCGACATGGGCGTTAGTGTGCGCGGCTATTGCAGCGATATGACGCGCACGGTAGTGATCGGCAAGGCGAGCGATGAGCAACGCCGCGTGTATGAGTGTGTGCGCAAGGCCGAGGATTGCGCCTTCAAGGCGCTCGCCGTGGACAAGCGCGGCCAGGAGATCGATGAGGAGGCGCGGCGCGTCCTGCGCACACAAAACCTGGAGGATCGTTACCCGCACGGTCTGGGTCACGGCGTGGGATTGGAGATTCATGAGAATCCCTACATGAATAAAACTTGCTCCACGAAACTCAAGGCTGGCATGATCATAACCGTGGAGCCGGGCGTTTACATCCCCGGCTGGGGCGGCGTGCGCGTCGAGGACACGGCGCTGCTCACCGAAAACGGACCGGAGCGGCTCACTGAATCAACCCGCGAGTTGGTTGAGATTGGTTGATGCGTCATGACTGGCGAGACGAGCGGCCAGGCGAAAAAAATTCTCGATCTCTTCGCCGTGATGTACGGCGCGGATCAAGCGGACGCATGCGCGAAACGCTTTGACGCGCTGCTGCAAAAGTATTCCCATCTGCGCGATCAAACCGGCGGGCGCCGCTGGGACGAGGGCGACGCGCTGCTGATCACATACAGCGACATGGCACGGCGCGATGGCGAGGCGCCGTTGCGCACGCTGAAGCGATTCGCCGATGAGCGGCTGCAGGGCGCGATTCGCGCGATCCACATCCTGCCTTTTTTTCCTTATTCCTCCGACGACGGCTTTTCCGTCATCGACTACCGGCAAGTGAATCCGGCGTTCGGCGAGTGGAGCGACGTGGAGGCGGTCAACGAAAATTTCGACCTGATGTTCGACCTTGTGTTGAACCATTGTTCGGCGCAGGGCGAATGGTTTCAGAATTACCTGCAAGGGCGCGAGCCGGGACTTGGTTTTTTCATCGAGGCCTCGCCGGACGGTGATTGGTCCAGGGTTGTGCGTCCGCGCAGTCTGCCGCTGTTCACTGAGGCGCAGACTTCGCGCGGACCGCGCCACGTTTGGACGACCTTCAGCGCGGATCAGGTGGACCTGAATTTCGCCAATCCGGACGTGCTGTTTGAGCTGTTTGACATCCTGTTGTCGTATCTGGAGCGCGGCGCGCGCATCATCCGGCTTGACGCCATCGCGTTCCTTTGGAAGGAAGCCGGAACTTCCTGTCTCCATCTGCCGCAGACGCATGCGGCGGTGAAGCTGATGCGCGCGGCGTTCGACGCGGTCGCGCCTGGACGGCTGCTGCTAACCGAGACGAACGTGCCGCATCGGGAGAACGTGAGCTACTTCGGAAACGGCGACGAGGCGCACGTGGTGTATCAATTCAGCCTGGCGCCGTTGATCCTACTGGCGATGTTGAAAGGCGACGCGACGCTGCTCACGCAATGGGCGCGCGACCTGGAGCCGCCGCGCGAGGGTTGCGCGTATCTGAACTTCACGGCGTCGCATGACGGCGTGGGCGTGCGGCCGTTGGAGGGCATCGCGCCGCGCGAGGAAGTCGATTGGCTCGTTCAGCAGATCGAACGGCGCGACGGGCGCATCAACACCAAGCGCAATCCCGATGGCACGGACAGTCCGTATGAACTCTGCTGCACGTGGTTTTCGGCGGTGCGCGATCCTGATGCGCCGGATGCTGTGAACATCGAGCGTTTCCTGACCAGCCAGGCGATCATGCTGGCGATGCAGGGCATCCCGGCGATCTACTTCCATAGTTTGATGGGCGCGGAAAACGACTACGACGGCCTGGCGCGGACGCAACAAAATCGCACGCTCAATCGCATGAAATGGAATGAGCCGGAATTGCTTGCGGCGCTCGACACGGCCGGCAATCCGCGCGGAGAGATTTTCCGGCGTTATACGGAGCTGCTGCGCATCCGCGCCAAGCAACCGGCCTTCCATCCTGACGCACGACAGGAGATTCTCGAAACCGGTCCGCGCCTCTTCGCTGTGCTGCGGCGACCGGATGAACAAGCGATTCTCGCCGTGCATAACGTCAGCGCGGAAGATCAGGTGATTGAACTGCCGATTGGGTTCGCAGGTGATTGGACGGATTTATTCACTGGTGAATCACTCGCGCTTGGCGCTCAAGCGAGCATCCCCGCGCATCAATTTCAGTGGTTTGCCGCAAAGACGCGCTCGAGTTAATGCGGGAAGACAACACAGCATGAAAAGCAAACATCGACATTCATTTCTGAGTATAAAAATTTTTCTGTTTTTTACAATGGGGTTCATCGCCCCGTTGCAGCTCAATGCCGCCGAATTGGAAAAAAATATGCCTTACTACGATACGATAACGACTCGCACGCGCGTGATCATCGACAATGACTTTGGGGGCGATCCGGATGGATTGTTTCAACTGGCGCATCATCTGCTTTCGCCAACCACGGAAGTGCGAGGGATCATCGGATCGAAACATTATGAAAATGGTTTTTACGGTTATCCCGGCACAGCGGCGCATGCCTGCGCGATGGCGACGGACCTTTTAACGGCCATGCAATTGGAGACTCAGGTCGCCGTTTATGAAGGCGCCAATTCCAGTTTGAAGGATGACAAAACACCCGTTGTCTCCGCTGGGGCGGAATTCATCGTTCAAGAGGCGATGCGGGACGACGCCAAACTGCCTTTGTATGTCGTCTGCGGCGCCGGTTTGACCAACATCGCCAGCGCCTGGTTGATGGAGCCGAAAATCGCTGGGCGCATTCGATTGGTTTGGATCGGCGGACCGGAATATGAGGGGCTGGCGTTTCCGCCTCCGGGCGGGATGACTCCTGAATACAACCTGGGCATCGATCTTAAGGCTGGACAGGTGGTTTTCAATCACAGCGATATTCCGCTGTGGCAAATCCCACGCGACGCCTACCGGCAAGCGCTGGCGTCATACTCGGAATTGCTGTGTCGAGTCAAAGACAAGGGCGCCCTGGGGAAATTCCTGATGGAGCGGCTGGACGACTTAATGCAAAGAGCCAACCGTTCGTTGGGCGAAGCATACGTATTGGGCGATAGTCCGTTAGTGCTGTTGACCGCGCTGCAATCGTCGTGGGAACCGGATCCTTCCTCCAGCAGATATGTCATCATGCCCGCTCCTCGAATCGATGATGCAGGTTTGTACGATGCGAATCCGGATGGAAGAAAAATTCGCATTTATACGGAGCTGGACGTCCGTCTCATGTTTGAAGATTTTTACGCAAAAATTGCTTTATTCAACGTTGATGAATAAAGCAATCTTTGCGGGCTCATTTTTGATAGCGCTACGTCAAGGGTTGCGCTGGAAGGCGTTTATTATATCCGCCTCCATTCTTTTCACTGTGGGGTCTTCTGCGCCTAGGATATTTTTCTTAATCATGTAGGCTTGTTTGGCGTATTCAAAGGCTTGATCGCGTCTGCCCGCTTGCAGCATTTTTAAGGCTATCATGGTGTATTGTTCCGCTTTGCTTAATTGCTCGATGTTTTCCGGATTATAGGCGGAGTAGGGCATGCCGACGATCGGTTCGAACATGCTGAGCGCGCCAACAGTGGCTTTATGGTCCTCGCCGAGATTGGATTTCCGTATTTTGATCGCTTTGTCCATTAGCGGGGCCGCCGATAGCGGCATCCCTTGCTCCTGGAGTTGCTTGGCTTCATTCACAAGTATTTGCGATTGAATGATGATTTGTTTTTCCCAGATTTTCGGGTAGCGTAGTTTTTGCGCTCGAGCACAATCGTCGGATAAGGCGATCGGAACCATCGGCTCTTGCGGATGTATGGTCGTATCGCCGATTTTGGCTCGCGCTTGATCAACGATTTTTTCCGCGGCCAATCGTCCGCCCAATTGCTTGACCATTTTATGCACAGTGTTCAGGTCAATATTGTATTTTTTATGGGATCTTGTATCTTCCAGTTCCATGGTTTTGTCGCTGGTGAACCAGACCTGGATGTTCTCGTCGTATAGACGGATCTCATCATCCACCCAGTTGAAAGCGCCGGAGCGAGTGGAATGGTGCTGGAATAACCAGCGACGGTCATCTTCCGAAAGATCAATATATGGATGTGTCGTTGCGGCTTGTTTGTAGCTGATCTCCTTGCTGCAACCTGTCAGGGCTAAAAAAATGAGACCGATGAAAATCCCTTGTAAAGTTTGAGCGTTGCGGCATTTTACCATTGAGCTGATTCCTCATTAAGGTTTCGGAATATCTTTATCGTAAATGGGCTGATTCTATCGGAGTGACTCCCAGCAATTCAAGTGTTCGTTTGATGCAGTTGCCGGTGATGGAGTTGGGGGTGCTGGCGCCGGCGGTGAAGCCGATCTTGCGCGCGCCGGATGGAAACCAGTCCTCGGTGTGCGCGGCTTGCTTGGAGTTCAGCGGGCTGTGCTGGATGCGCGTGAGCGATTCGATGCAGGTTGCGTCGTAAATGTGGTACGCCGGGCAGCTTTGCAGCGCGATTTCCAGCAGGTGCGCGGTGTTGCTGCTGTTGAAACCGCCGACCACGAGCATCAGGTCGAGGTCGCGCTTGAGCATTTCCTGCATCGCATCCTGCCGGTCTTGTGTCGCGCTGCAGATCGTGTCGAAGCGGCGGAAGTGACCTTCCGCTGAGCCGTAGCGGTGTTCGATGCTTTGCTGCACGCGGCCGGCGATGGCCAGCGATTCGCTGCTGAGCATGGTGGTCTGATTCGCGATGCCGACCTTTTTCAGGTCCGCGTCTGGATCGAAGCCGGGCGAGCAACGTTCTTCGAATTCCCGGAGAAACGCCTCGCGGCCGCCGCGGCCTTCGATGTAGTCGCACAGCATGTCCACCTGGCGCATGTCGAGCACGACGATGTATTTGCCCGCGCGGCTTTTCGTGGCGATGGTCTCTTCGTGGCTGTGCTTGCCGTGGATGATCGCGGTGTAGCCCTCGCGCTGGTACGTCTGCACGCGGCGCCAGACGTTCATCACGCTGCCGCAGGTGGTGTCGACGATGGTCGCGCCGGTGGCCTTGAGCCGCTCGGTCAGCTCGGCGCTGGCGCCGAACGCGGGCAGCAGCACGACATCGTTCGCGCCGACCGCGTCCCAGCGCGAGTCATCCGGCGCGGCGCCGGTCATAAATTCGACACCCATGTCTTTCAGGTTCTGATTGACGCGCGGGTTGTGGATGATCTCGTGCGTGATGATGATGCGGCGGTTGGGAAACTGGCGGCGCGTTTCGTACGCGAGGTTCACGGCGCGGTCCACGCCGTAGCAAAAGCCGAACTCGCGCGCGAGAAAGACTTCGTACTCGCCGAAGACAATATGATATTCGTTGCGCTTGATCGCTTCGATCAACTCGCTGTGATATTGGGATTGCAGAGTCGGCTCAATCTCCTTCTGCAACCCGAAACTCCGCCGTATGAGTCCTGGATCCCGCACCATCGTAGAAACCTTTTTGGAATGAGGAGGAGACTTGGGGGAAGGAACCTTTTGAAAAAGGTCTCCTTCCCCCAAACCCCCATCCCCCAAAACTTTTATGAAATATTCATCGCGCTATAGCGCGATGAATATTTCGACAATTGTTGTATAATTTTACACTCATTCTCTGGTCGAGTGGCAATAAAACTTTATCATTTTAAAAATCGAAGAGCGATCTCGGTGGCTTGCCACTGAGATCGCTCATAAAGTTTTTGGGAAAGGGAGCGCGAGGGAAAGAACCTTTTTTCAAAAAAGGAAAACCAAACCGACAATCGCATTGCGAAACAGTCCACTGGACTGTTTCGCTCCTCGCATCTCTTTCTTTATTCCATGAACTCGATGAGCACTTTGCGGCGGCTGGGGTGGCGGAGTTTGTTGAGCGCCTTGGTTTCGATCTGACGCACGCGTTCGCGCGTGACGTTGAAGATCGTGCCGACTTCCTCCAGCGTGCGCGGGAAGTCGCTGCCGCCGATGCCGAAGCGCAGCCGCAGCACCTTTTCCTCGCGGTCGGTGAGCGTCTTCAGCACCTGGTCGATCTGCTCCTGCATCAGGGTGTAGGCCGTGGCCGAAACCGGGCTTTCCGCCTCCTGATCCTCGATGAAGTCGCCGAAGTGCGAATCGCCGTCGTCGCCGATGGGCGTTTCGAGCGAGATCGGCTGCTGGGCGATCTTGAACACGCGGCGGATCTTGTCCACCGGCATCTCCATCTTGTGCGCGATCTCGTCCGGGGTTGGTTCGCGTCCGAGCTCCTGCACCAGGAAGCGCGACACGCGGGAGAGTTTGTTGATCGTCTCGATCATGTGCACCGGGATGCGGATCGTGCGGGCCTGGTCGGCGATGGCGCGCGTCACGGCCTGCCGGATCCACCACGTGGCGTACGTGCTGAACTTGTAGCCGCGCTGATATTCGAACTTGTCCACGGCGCGCATCAGGCCGATGTTGCCTTCCTGGATCAGATCGAGGAACTGCAAGCCGCGGTTGGTGTATTTCTTGGCGATGGAGACCACGAGGCGCAGGTTGGCCTCGACGACCTTCATCTTGGCCTCGTGGGCGATCTTCTCGCCTTCGCTGATCTGCTTGTTGATCTCTTTCAGTTCGACGAAGGTGTTGCCCGCTTCGCGCTCCAAGTTCTTGATCATGCGCTGGGCGTTGCGCACCTTCTTGTCGAGTTTGATGAACTGGTTCAGCGAGATGCCGTGTTTCTTTTCCAGTTGCTTGGCGGCCGGCGAGTTCTTGCGCGTGCGGCGCACGATCTTGCGCAGGTCTTCCTCGCTGAGCATGGTGCGCAGGATCACCTCGTGAATTTCGTCGCTGGCCTCTTCGATCTTGTTGTGGATCGCCCGGATGCGCGAGGCGACCTGCTCGATGATGTTGAAGTTGAAGTCGATCTTCAGCATCAGCTCGTAGATTTCGTCGCGGTGCCGGTCGATCTTTTTATGCAGATCGGTGCGTTTCTTTTCGCTGACCGCCGGGTCTTCGCACTGATCGAGCATGTCGCGGATGCTGGTGTAATGCTCCTGGATCGTGTCCAGCCGTCCAAGCACCAGGTTCTCGATGTCGGTGACTTCCTCGAAGTCGGTCTCGTCGATGTTCTGGCGCAGGATGTCGTTCAGGTTGATGGCCTTCGACTCGATCTGGAAATGGATGCGGCGCAGCTCCTCGGAGGTGCTGGTGGCCTGCGAGATGGCCTCGGTGATTTTATGGCGTCCGCGTTCGATGGTTTTGGCCAGCGCCACTTCCTCTTCGCGGGTCAGCAGGGGCACCTTGCCCATTTCCATGAGGTAAAGCCGCACCGGGTCGTCGATCTTGCCGGCGCTTTCCGACTGCGATTGGAAGGCCGCCATTTCCTCCTGCAGCTCTTCCATCTGGCTGCGTTCCATGGCCTTGACGGCTTCATCGTTGGGAACGTCGGCGTCTTCCTCGTCCTCAAGGCTATCGTCATCCTGATCCTTGGATGACGTTTTGGTTTTTTTCTTTTTCTTGTCTTCCTCGGCGTGCAGGATGGCGATATTGCGCTCTTCCAGCTCGTCGAAGAGATCTTCCATGTCGTCGGCGGTGTAATCTTCGGGGAGGCTGTCGTTGAGCTCCTCCCAGGTGATCTGACCGCTTTCTTCGGCGTCCTCCAGCAAAGCATCCAGCTTGTTGAAGTTCGATGTGTCCTTTTTCTTTTTACCCAAGGTGTGCACCCCCAAATTCGTTCCGGCGCTGTTTGATGCGGCGCATCGCAACGATCGCAGTCTTTCTCTCGGCGTTCCCTAAAAATGATTTTGGCCGCAACGGCATAAGATTCATCGTCTCAAGCGGATGAAAGGCGTTTCGCCGCCTCGTGGCGTCGTTGCGGTGGATTTCAGGGGCTCCTTTTAATATAGACTCCGGTTGCGCGATAAATATCCAAAAAAAATTCCGTTATTTCCTTAATGCCTGATTCGGCTTGTATCGAGCCGCTTTCTTTTCCTGCAGCTGACGGCGGCGTTCGTGATAATCTCGATGAAAATCTTGTGTTCCCGATACGCCTTGCCGTTCTGCTTCCTTGATCTGACCTTTCAAGTCGTCGATATACGTCTGGTCGAAGTCGATATCGAGCTTATTCAGAATGTCAAAAAAGACCGCCTCCGTTTTGGGGCTGCCTTCCGGGTGCGGACAGGGCTCCGCTTCCAGCATATGCCTGCGTAAAAACGCCAAGTCCGTTTCCGACGGCCGGCAGTCCTCCTCGTAACTTTCAAGATTCAGCAGCGCCTCAACGTCGACCGGCGCGCCTTGCGTTTCGCGATGGATCGCCTCTTCGATCCAAAACCGCGCGTGCTCATTCTGGATCCATTCCGTGGTCAGATGACCGGCCATGAAGCGGCGCATGTCCGCGCGCTGAATGGCCCATTGCATCACGGAAATTTCATCGCCCGAAGGTTCGCGCGGACGCATCAGCCCGGCCACTTCGTGGCTGACGACCGCGCGGCGCGACGGCTTGCGCAGCCGTTGCAGACTGGCCACCACGGTCTGCTGGTTCACGCCGATGAACTCCGACAGCCGCCGTATGGCGTCCTGGCGGATGATCGGATCGGCGATGCGATCAAGCAATGGCGCGGCGTGTTCCACCACCGCCGCCTTGCCCTGCGCGTCCTTCAAGTCATGGCTCCGGGCGGCCGTGCGCAGGAAGAAATCCAGATAATCCTGCGCTTCACCGAGCCGAAGCCGCATCGCCTCCGGACCTTGCGAGCGCAGGAACGTGTCCGGATCGTCCTCAACGCCGAACGTCACCACACGGATTGCAAGCCCCAGCGGCAGCAGGATCTCCACGATCCGCTGCATCGCCTTTTGCCCGGCCTCGTCGCCGTCGTAAAGCAGCACGACCTTGCGGCAGATGTGCTGCAGCATCCGGCCGTGCTCCTCGGTCATCGCCGTGCCCAGCGTGGCCGCGGCGTTCGTGAAGCCGAACTGATGCAGGGCGATGGCGTCCACGTAGCCCTCGCACAGCAACGCGCATTCCGATTCGCGGATCGCGCGTCCGGCCCAATTCAGCGCGTAGAGCTGCCGCCCTTTTTCATAGATCGGCGACTCGGGCGAGTTGATGTACTTTGGCTCGTCATCCCGCTTTTTCTGCAAGATGCGCCCGCCAAAGCCGATGATCCGGTCTCGCTGGTCGCGGATCGGGAACGTCAGCCGTCCGCGAAAACGGTCGTAACAGCCGTCGCCCTTGGAACTTTCTGCGCACAAGCCGGCCGCGATCAGTTGCTTGTCGCTGAAGCCCTTGCTTCGCGCCAGATTACGGAACGCGTCCCACTGATCGGGGGCATAGCCGATGCCAAAACGGCGCACCGCCGCGTCATCGAGGCCGCGCCGTTGGCAATATTCGCGGGCTTTGCCGTCCTTGCGCCACTCCGCCTCGAACAGCCCCTGGGCCAATTCGTGGAGCTGAAACAGCGCGTCCTTGAATTCCCGTCCGGGGCGCGGCTTATTGTCGCCGCCGCGCGTAAACTTAGGAATTGAAATGCCCTGCCGCTCTGCCAGCAGCGTCACGGCGTCCTTAAAATCGACCGACTCGATGCGCTCGATGAAATTAATCACATCGCCGCCGGCATTGCAGCCAAAGCAATGAAAAAACTGGTCCGCCGGACTGACGTTAAACGATGGGGTGTCTTCCTGATGAAATGGGCATAAGCCCTTATAGGATTTACCCGCGCGCTTCAAAGTCGGCACATATTCACCGATGATGGCGACGATATCGCTTTGGCGTTTGACCTGGTCTTTAAATTCACCAAAATCAATCATCGCATCATCCGGCCGCTTCAGGATTTGCTCCGCCCCGTCAAAAAGATGGCGACATTAGGCGACGCCTGCGTCGATTGTCAAGCAATGAAACACCTTTCATTGAGCGAAAGATGTTTATATAAAATAGCTGGATTTACCGATCGATCGCGACGACGCAAGCGTGTTTCTTGTGATCCAAATCCTTCAAAATAAAGATAGAGCAATAATCATACCGGGCAGTCAAGAACAAAGAATGCGCAAATGCTCCATCATCGTCTCTTTGAGCAGGAAGTTCAACCATAGACCCGGACGAGAATCAACTTCTTTTTTCGAGCCGCAGCAGGGCATTTTGATCGCCCATGGCCAGCATGATGTCGCCGGGTTGAAAGACGAATTCCGCGTCGGGCAGTTGATCGACCAATTCATCGCCTTGCGCGGAGGGGCGCTTGATCAGCAGCAGCGTGATGCCGTATTCGTTGCGCAGGTTCAATTCGCGCAGGGATTTGCCATAGAAGCGCATCGGCGCTTTGATTTCCGCGACGCTGATGCCGCTCGTGCCGCGGATGCGCTCGGAGGATGGACCGGCGTCGCCCAGCATGCTGCTCACGCCATAGGCCATGTCGTGTTTGAAGATTTCGGCGTTGTAGCGGTCGATCACGTCCTCCGGCCAGATCACGCCCATCAGTTCGCCGTCGCGGATTACGGGGATCTCGTCGCGCTGGTTGCCGCCCATGCGCTTCATGACTTCATCCAGCGAGTCGTCGGGCGAGACGACAGGGAAATCCCCCTGACGCATCATGTCCGCCGCGATGATCAGATTCTCGAACGACTCCATGTCCGCCATCAGCGGCCGGATGTCGTGGATTGAAATGACGCCGAGCAGGCAGTGTTCTTTGTCCGTTACGAAAACCGATGAATCGGGATTGTTGATGAACTGGCTGATGATCGGCATGAGCTGCTGGTGCGGTCCGCAGGAGATAAAGGCCTCGCGCATCACATCGGCGACCTTCAGGTGCTTCAGCACGTTGATGTCGCGGCCTTCGTGGACGTGAATGCCGCGGCGTTCGAGTTTCAAGGTGTAGATCGAGGTCTTTTGCAGCCGCGTGGCCACGAGCGTGCTGATGATGCAGGCGATCATCAGCGGTAGAATGATCGCATAATTGCCGGTCAGTTCGAAGATCATCACAATCGCGGTGATCGGGGCGTGGGTGCCGGCGCCGACCACGGCTCCCATGCCGACGAGCGCATATGCCCCGGGGCTGCCCACGGCGCCGGGCCAGATCATGTTCATCACTTGCCCGATTGCTCCGCCGGCCATCGCGCCGATGAACAGCGAAGGCGCGAAGATTCCACCGGAGCCGCCCGAGCCGATGGTGATCGAGACAGCCAGGATTTTCGCGACAAGCAGCGCCAGAAGCAATCCGAGCGTCATGCTCGCGTCGTTGGTCAATGCGTCATGCATGGCCTCATAGCCCACACCGTAGATTTGCGGCGCCCAGAGCGCCATGATGCCGATCAACGCGCCGCCGATCACTGTTTTCAGCGGAGGGAAGATCTTGAAGCCGTCCCACGCATCCTCGAAGAAATACAGCACCTTCACGAAGCCCAGCGCGACAAGTCCGGCGCAGACGCCCATGACGGCGTAAGCAAAGAGCTCCAGCGGCGATTCCAGCGTATAGGCGCCCTTCTCTACGGCGAAGGCCGGGAAGTTTCCCTCGAAATGCCGCGCCACCACCGTGCCGGAAACCGCCGCGATCACGATGGGCGAGAATTGCATCACGCCGAAATCGCCGAGGATGATCTCCACAGCGAACAACGCTCCGGCGATTGGCGCGTTGAACGCCGCCGCGATGCCGGCCGCCGCTCCGCAGCCAACCAGCGTGCGCAGGCGTTTTTCGTCGATATGCAGCCATTGTCCGATGCTGGAACCGAGCGTGGCGCCGACTTGCACGATAGGACCTTCGCGACCGACCGATCCGCCGGACGCGATGCAGATTGCGCTGGCCACCATCTTGCCGATGACCACGCGCGGTCGCATGCGGCCGCCGCGCAACGCAATCGCCTCCATCACTTCCGGCACGCCGTGGCCCTTGGCCTCGCGCGCAAAGAAGTGCACGATGAGGCCGACGAACAGGCCGCCCACGGCCGGCGTGCCGATTTTCCAATACCACGGCAGGCCGAAGTAATAATCCAACGGCGCCTGGCTTTCACCCCATGCGATGAACTGGCCGTAGTGGATCATGGCGCGGAACAACACCGCGCAGAGTCCGCCCAGCAGGCCGATCACAATCGCCACCAGCACCATATAGATATGATCCGACGCCCGCAGGTCTTCATGGAAGCGCCGGAGTTGCTTCAGCGCGGATTGCAGCATAGTTCCTCGATATTATACGCAACGGCTTGTGATGGCGGCGAGAAATTCAGTCCGTCCACAGAACGAGATGTTCGAATAGAATGCAATGGAGTGCAACTCTTATTTGCGGAGTTCATTGAAACAGGAGCTGTTTCGATAAAAGGATGTTTTGAATGACGAAACTGCGCTCAAAGAATGCTGAAGAGTTCTTTTTGTTCCTGGAACACATTCTCAAATTCGTCAATCACTTTTTGGATCGTATCCGAGCTGGCCTTGAGATAGGCGACGGCCGGGTTTTCCATCAGCGGCACGTCGTCGATGGGTTCGCGCACGCCGATGCCGAGGAAATGGCAGATCAGGTTCGCTTGCGCGACCACGGCCAGCAGGCGCGGATCGGCGGCCTTGGTGAAACACTCGGGATCGGTCAGCGGGTGGTAGATGATGCAGCCGGTCATGGATTCGGACAGGTTCCATTTTTCGGCGACCTTCTCGCCGACGGAAACGTGCGAGAAGCCGAACTCCTCGCGCTCCAATGCCATGTATTCGGGTCCGACAAGATTTTCATTATACGCCGTCTGGTAAAATCGCAGGTAGCGCAGCCGGTCGAAGTTGTTCAGCACGCTTTTGCCCACGTCGTGCATCAAGCCGCTGACGAACGCCTCGTCCGGATCGCATGCGCGTGTGCGCATGCTGAGCAGCCGCGCGGCGATGCCCGTGCCCACGGAGTGCTCCCAGAGCAGCGTCTCCAGCAAGCCTGGACTTTTGTAGATATGCCGGGTCGCGGCGGTGATGGCGAGGCTCTTGATCGCCGCCAGGCCCAGCAGCACCACGGCATCCTTCACCGTGGTGATCTTGCGCGTGAAGCCGTAAAAAGGCGAATTGGCGATTTGAAGCACCTTGCTGGTGAGGCTCGCGTCGGCGGATATTGTGTTCGCCAGGTCTTTTTGCTTCACGTCATGGTCGCCGAGCAATTGCATCACACGCGCGGCCACTGCGGGCATCGCGGGAATGTCTTGCAGCGGGACACGGTTATTGGTTCGTTCTTGGTTTTGCAAATCAAGACTCACGATTCATGGCATCCGTATAGGAACCGGCTGGATCGCTCGCCGGGGGAGGCGGTGGAATTCTGCCCATAGCCCTTCCTGATGCTTACATCGGCACAATTCGGATTCGAGTAAAGCTGAAAAATCCTGCTTTGCTGCATCAGGCGCAGAATCCTGTTTGACAGCCTAAGTTCGACGCCGATAGAGTTGTACCATATTTGGTTCGAAAACCGGGCAGGGGCGGCAAGCCCAACGGGCGCCGATGTCGAACCATCATGGGCAGGTGTAAAATGAACGGAAAAAAAGTGCGCATCAACGTTTTAATCGGGGCCAAGGCCGAGGGTCGCAGGTTCGCCTGCCTTACGGCTTACGATTATCCCACGGGGCTCATCGTGGATCAGGCCGGCGTGGAGTTGATTTTAGTCGGCGACAGCCTGGGCAACACGGTTTTGGGGTATGAGGACACGATACCGGTCACGATGGAGCAGATGATTCATCATGCGGCGGCGGTGCGGCGCGGCGTGAAGCGCGCCTTGCTCGTGGCCGATATGCCGTTCATGTCGTATAAAGTCAGCGTGGAGCAGGCGCTGGAAAACTGCGGCCGGCTGGTGCAGGAGGGCGGAGCGGAGGCGGTGAAACTCGAAGGCTGCCGTGAAGTGGCGCCGATGATCGAGGCCGTCGTGGCCGTCGGCATTCCCGTGCTGGGTCATCTGGGCCTTACGCCGCAATCGGTCCATGCGCTGAGCGGCTATCGCATCCAGGGACGCGAGAAAGAGGCCGCGCAGCAGCTCAAAGCCGATGCGCGCCGTTTGCAGGAGATCGGCTGCTTCGGCGTGGTGCTGGAGCTGGTGACGCCGGCCGTCGCAGCGGAGATCACCGCCGACCTGCAAATTCCGACGATCGGCATCGGCAGCGGACCGAGCTGCGACGCGCAGATTCTGGTGCTGGCCGACCTGCTGGGGCTGGGCAACAAAAAGCCCCCGAGTTTCGTCAAGCAATACGCCAATCTATACGAACAATCCGTGAAGGCGATTGAATCCTACGCCGGAGAAGTGCGCGACTCAAAGTTTCCGCAGTAAGGCGCGACGTACCATTCTTTACCGATGTTGCGCAGGGGATGATTCTTTGGAGTGCGCAGGCCATGCCTGCGCCTTGAAGCATGAAATTGCATGGACATTGATCTATGGTCAGCCCTTCGCTAAGGCGGCGGCATGGCCGCCGCAGTCCAAAGCGCCAAGAGTGTGTAACATACGGTTATTTACATAAGATCCACGCCACGCCGGGGTTGAAGTTCGCGGTAAAGTTCAGGTTGGTCGTTATATTCGTATCCACGCGAGTCGTAGTCGTCAGGCCGTCGCTCCAGTCCACGAAGAAATTCCCCAACACAGGAACCGCCGTCACCGGAGAGCCATCGCCGCCGTAGTCGATCCATTGCACTGCGTCGCCCTCAATGATGCCGCACGGAGCGGCGTTATACGTGAGCGTCATTTGCGTCCGGGCTTCCGCTGCTGGTCCGAGCGCGGATTCGATCCCATCGCCATTGCGCGCCATGACCGCGATGCGATGCAGCGTTCCGCCGCTGAGCCCGCTGATCGTCGCCGTCCCCCAGTTCGCGGCAGTCTGCCATACCTTGCTCGAACCCAGCGTTCCGTTCGCCTGCGCCCATAGCCCCATCGTATCGCAATACACAGCATACTTCGTATACGCCGGATTGCCGTCGCCCGCGCCGATGGTCACATCGAGCGAGAACGGCGTAGGATTGCTTAATGTCGGCGCGACCGGGGGCAAGGCCAGCGTCCAGCCGTCGCCTTGCGCGCAGTATCTTGCGCCCATATTGTTGAAGGCGCGCACGCCCAGCGTGTATTGCGTATTGACCGCCAGCGAGCTGGTGGTCCAGCTTGTAGTGTTTGTAGTCAGCGTGTCGGCGACAGTCCATGACAGCTCCGTGCCGGAAGTGAAGTAGATCGTGAAGCCCGTTTCGTTGTCCGAATTGTCCTGCCAGCCCCAGGTGATGCTCTGTGTGGTCGCGCTGGTCGCCGCGACGTCGCTCGGGGCGTCGGGGATGATTCCGGCGAAAAGGCATTCGTAAGCGCCGATGTCGTAACCTTCGTTTTCGCCGTCGTATCCCACGCCGTAGCGATCCACGGGACGCGCAACACCGTCCATGTCCGTGGCAGGCGCGCTGATTGACGTGCCACAGTCGATCGCCGCCGATCCGTCCTGCAAATGGAAATCGCCGTTCGCCGCGTCAACAAACAGCGGATCGCCGCTGACACAGTTCGTCGCCGCATTAAAATTCCCATTAGAGTCGCCGTCTGGATTGTTAAAAAACAGGCAATGACTCAGATTCGATAGATCGGAGTCAGACTCATAAATCGCATAGTTGTCATGGCCTTCGAAAATTGTATTTGTGATCTCTGAAAAAGAATTGTAAATATATATTCCACCGCCTTGATACGACTCGCCACACTGGTTGCCGCTCAATGTGCAGTTTATAATCGTCGCGAAACCTGATGAATATAGACATAATCCACCTCCATTTAATACCGTCGTGTTGCCGATGATCTTGCAGTCGCTGACCTCCAAATAATCGCCTCGAAAAATCAGTCCTCCGCCGTTATATTTCTTCGCGCTGTTATTACTAATGGTCGAGAAAGTCAGTGTCGCACAGGAATCGCTTCTCACATTAATTCCACCGCCCACTTCTGCAGAATTGCCGTAGACTCTCGATGAAATCAGCGTCAAACTGGAATTCTCAGTGACATTTATACCGGGCGCATCTTGATCAAGCTACCAAGCGTTCGCTCCAGATTTCGTCCCAGTCGTCGTTTCTTCGCGCGAGTTCGAGCAGCAAC